>BLZN01000140.1 GCA_014132315.1 Rickettsiales bacterium
CTCAACAGAAATAACAAAGGAAAAGAACATCGAGTTGTCTGAACCAGAGAAAAAGATGA
Organism: Rickettsiales bacterium; assembly: GCA_014132315.1. GTDB lineage: Bacteria > Pseudomonadota > Alphaproteobacteria > Rickettsiales > BLZN01 > BLZN01. The sequence continues at coordinate 60 of BLZN01000140.1, forward strand.
AAAAAATCAGTGATGTGAAGGAAAAAATGGGAAAGCTTAGTGATGCGCTCAATGCAGCGGGAAAAAACCTTGAGGTGCAGGAGATAAATTCTGAATCTAGATTTAAGCATAAGATGAATGAGATTGATAAGGATTTTGAGGAAAGGCAAAAAAGAATAAAGGAAAATTTTGGAGCTATGAGGAAGAGTGATCAAGAACTAAAAGATAAAATGAAAAGTGCAGAAAGAGAACGGAGAGAGGCCAAAGAAAAATCCAAGCAAGAGCAGAAGAAAAGAGACGCAGAATTTGAAAGACGTATGGAGGAACTTCAAAATAATGCAAAGAGAAATAAAAAAGATTTTGAGGGTCGGGTCAATGCAACGCAAAAAAAATATCATGAAGAAAAGGAAAGAGGTAGACAGATTTTAGAGGAAGTAAAAAGACAAAAAGAGGAAGGAAATGCAAAGTGCAGAGAGAGCACAGAGAGAGCACAGAGAGAGCACAGAGAGAGAGTGGAGAGAGAGAACAGGATGTGGGAGGCAAGGACCATAGAGATAAAGGAGAGATTGGAAAAGGAGAAAATAGAGGATCAGGAGGAGGAAAAAAGGATAATCGAGCGGGAAGAAAGAGAAGCGGGTGGTAAACAGGCAAGGCTAGACGGTATAGAAGCATTCTGGAATATGTATATTTACTTAAGAAGAAGCATTACAGAAACTTTTAGCCAAGCAAGTACAAGAGCAATTGCCAAGCTGTGTGCATTAGATAACGCAGCTGAGCTCAAAAGGTGTGGAAATAAGTGGAGGCATCAAGCTCCCGCTCCCCCGGTTAACGATGCCCAGCGGCTAAAGGTGGAAGAAGTGCAAAGAATGAGACTAAAGCCTATTCCAGCGGATATAATTCTCTCAATAGATGATAATCTTGAACGAATAGACCCAGTAACAGGTGTATCAACAGAACTAATTAATACTTGGATAGAGGGAGCTGCTCGAGAGGAGCGTGAAAGAGAAACTGTGCTCTATAGTTCTGAGTAGAATTGAAGATTAACATCCGGCGCAGCATGAAAAAAGTAAGAGATGCATAGGAAAGAGCTAGGGAAAAAGTTTTAAAGAAAATATAGTACGTGTTATAATAACTCGTGCAGAATTAGTGCTTTAAAGCCTGGTCTGATCAAATGAGCAAGTTAGCTATGTTACATTATCTGATTGACCGTCAGCTTCATCCTTTGCATCATCATCTTCTTCTGCAGCTTTGTTACTTGTTAATTTCTTTATATCACCAAACAGCTGAGTGCCATATCTTCTTTCATAATCATTGATACTACTAGTTCTCATCACTAATTCTTTCCCTTTCTGCCAAGCAGGATGATTGTGACAATCAACTTCCAAAGTTATAATACTACCCGCTTTGCCATAAGTAGAGCGAGTAGCAAATTTCTGGCCATTTGTCATAACGACAAAAATTTCATGATAATCAGGGTGAATATTGATCTTCATAACTAACCTATCAATCTACCCATAAAGCATAAAACAAAATTAATCTTGGGGCAACTGCTCTCTGCGATAGCTCAGCAATAAATCTGCTATTGCTGACTGATTGTTTTTTGTCGCATAATCATAAGCGACCCTGCCAGCCGAATCTTTTAAATTAGCATCAGCGCCATTTTGCAGTAGCTCCCGCACAACATCAAGGCTCCCAAGCCGCGACGCCACCATCAGAGGAGTCATGCGGCGCACCCTGCCATAAGAAAAAACCTGATTGATATCAGCGCCTTTGTTAATAAAAATCCTGAGTAACTCCATATTGCCTTCTATGCAAGCCAGCACAAAGGGTGTAATATCAAAATTATTACGGATATTAATATCTGCACCCAAATCTATCAGTAGCTCAACCAGCTTGCTGTCTCCTTGCATCACTGCATGGGCCAAAGGGGTGTCACCATAAATATCTACAGCATTAACATCTGTATCTTCTGCCAATAAACTCCGTGCCGCTTCATAATCCCCTGCCCCGATCATCCTAAACAAAACGCGGTTCTGGCTGAGCTCAACAACAGCACTTGTATAAGCTTTGCTCTTTGGAGCAGCTTCGGCTGAGTGCAAAAAAGCATATATACAACATATGCAAGAAAGGTTCCTAAATTTTTTCATTAATATTCTGCTATTACTTTATTATAATTTTACTTGCTAAATTAAAAAATTTTACTTAAAAGTTATTGACTAATATATACATTAAATATATAATAAATTAATAATATAATCAAATAAGGATAATTTATGCCACAACAAGAAAATATGCCGGTGAATATTCACATTAATACCGGCAACAACAAAACCAATGCAAAAGACGCAAAGACTGCACGAGCAAAAAAGGATGTAGAAACACAATCAAGTGATCCCGCGCTTCAATCCTTGTTAATGCTTGAGAGACAACTCAAGAAGGCATTAAAAGAACAAAATGATAATATTAGGGAGATCAAAGAAAAAAAATCGGATAGAAAGCAATTTATTTCGTCAATCCCGTTTTTCGTTATTCTAACGACAGCATCCTCTTATATTGCCTACCTTCTTATAGCATCAATGTTAGTGCCGCTCATAGCCATGGGAGGCGAGTTCGTTGTATTTGCAGTTTTTATCGTTATGGCTGTAGGCGCATTTGCAGCGTTGGCCATGGTGGGCCCATCATTAGCTATAACAGAAACCCCTAAGTTCATAGACAAGGGCAAGGAGATAAAAGAGCTGGAGAAGGCAAATGTGACGCTAGATAAAGTGATTCCGGATCTAGAGAGCGCACTGGATGAGATAAACAGTCAAATAAAAGCTGAATCAAGGGAAAATGAGCAAAATAAAGGCAGGGAAATGAAAATAAAAGGTAATTATATATCGTCTGAAGATGAAAAGAAGCCCGAGACAGGTTCGCAAACTGAATCTGGCCCGCAATATATCGAGGTTGAAACAAAAGATCCCCCCAGTGGCAAGGTCAGAGGCAGTACTGCTACTCAAACCGAATATGTTGATATAAAGCATAAGGAAAGCAGCGTAGGCAAAGGAGGCAAAGGGTAGTCTTGGCTCCTTAAAAGAGGAGCCAACAAGCAAGACTGGCAATGCATAAAAATTCACAGAAGCTAAATAAAAACATGGTACAATAAGCTGTAATTGGCAAAGCAGTTAAAATAAACAGAAGTACCATGGAATATATTTTAAGCAATGACCAAATTGCCTCGATAGAGCAAGAGCTGATAGGTGGCAACAAAAGAAAAGTGCAAGAGCTTATGCAAAAAGCTGGCAATGCAGTGGCAACAGAAATAATGCAAAGCTATTCAAAAAGGCCAACGCTAGTTGTCTGCGGTCCTGGCAACAATGGCGGAGACGGAAAGGTGACAGCAAAGACACTGCAAGCAGCTGGTTGGCAAGCAGACATATTGGAAGCCGCACAGGCCGGAGAGAACGACACTGCAAAAATAGCGCAATATCCGCTGATAATAGATGCATTGTTCGGCATTGGCATAAAGCGCCCCATAAAAGGAAAGCTAGCAGAGCTGGTTGGCAAGATAAACAAAAGCACAGCCGATATCATATCCATAGATATTCCGAGCGGCATAAGCGACGGCCAGATCATGGGCTGTGCAATCAGAGCCAAAACCACCATCACCTTCTCTTGCCTGAAATTAGGCCACGTGCTCTGGCCCGGCAAAGAGCACAGCGGCAAATGCATCGTCAAAGATATTGGCATAGATCTAAAGGATGCACCAACAATATATCACAACAACAGCGCCTTGTGGCAGCTCCCTTGTCAGCAGAGCAACCAGCATAAATATAGCAGAGGATATATGGTCGCAAGCAGCGGCCCTTTGCCGGGTGCTATCCTGCTGGCAGCCAAAGCAGGGCTGCGCATAGGCACAGGAGTTACGCGGGTGCTATGCAGCAGCAGCTCCTATCTTGCTTATTGCATAGGTTGCCCCGCGGCGATCCCCACCCCAATAGAGAATAATCAGCAGGTGGAGCAATTTTTAAATGATCACAGAGTTTCTGGGCTCCTGATCGGACCTGGCCAAGGAGCAGACAAAAACACCAAGGAAAGAACAATAATGTTTCTGGAGAGCAAAAAACCATGCGTGCTGGATGCAGATGCAATCACGGCATTCAAGGATGCACCGGCTGAGCTATTTGCCAAAATACATGATAAAGTCGTGATGACTCCGCATGAAGGAGAATTTGCAAGGATATTTCCTCATCTGGCCGGAAATAAATTAGAGCGCACCATCTCAGCTGCCAAAAAAAGCGGCGCTGTAGTGTTGCTCAAGGGCACAGATACTATTATCGCCACTCCGCAGGGAAAAGCAGCAATCAACACTAATGCTCCTGCCACTTTAGCAACCGCAGGCAGCGGAGACGTGCTGGCCGGAATAACAGCAGGGCTGCTAGCGCAAGGCATGGAGAGATTTAGCGCTGCGTGCGCGGCAGTTTGGATCCATGGTGAATGCGCCAACAGATTTGGCCCAGGACTCACTGCAGAAGACATAGCACAGCAAATACCAGAGATCTTACAGGAGCAATCTCGCAAGGACACCTAAGTTAAGCAGAGCTATGGCAGCTTCCGCAGAAAACCGGCCCTCCCAATAGCCAATAGCTCAAATTTACTCTCTAAAATTTTCATACTAAATTAATAATTAAATCATGATTTATTCATCTATTAAGTAAAAGTATATATTAAATAATAAAAAGATCGAACCATGTAAGCAATAAAAAACGCGTAAATAGAAAATGTTAGGAAAAAGAGAAGTAGAAATTCTTGTGCCAAGGCTGCATGCAAGAGAAGGCAAGAGCGGGATCTATATAAATATTCAAAATGCACAGCAGCATAATATGATATATGCAGCTCCAATGCCGACAATCAGCATTATAGCAATAACTAATAGTAATAAAATCTATGATGGTGTTAACTTGCATTTAATCTAGCTAACAGAGATTGTGGTGTTTTATATTAATAATAACTGCGCATTCCTTATCCTTCTAAGGGTCAAAAGCCCTGCCACAAATACTACAAGCTTGGAAATTTTATGAATCAAAGACCAATCCCATCTCCTTAAGAAGAGCGCCACATCTGCATAAGATGGACAAAAAATCAGGTGACCCCCCATGAGCTGAAATCACTAAGCAAGAATTCGAACTAGGGCTTGCCCCAGAAAACTAAAGATGGCTTTTGTCTAAGCTTAGACAGCATATCGATTTTGAGCTGATAAAACATCAAGACCCCCAAGCATTAAGGTAGCTCGCTAGGCAATCTCTGATACCCTAATCCTGGAATAACCCTGCATAGATACGGCATAAGAAGGCAGAATTGCTCCTGATGATTTATTCTCAATCAACAGCAAAAGATTGAGGGCTATAAAATCTGGCAACAAATTAACTATGTATTGGAGAAAATTATGAATTATTTGAATTCTAGTATAACGTTACAAAAGTTTTAATTTAAGTAGGAAAATATTTTATGCCACTAAATGCAAAAGATTCAGCGCAGCTTACTAATTTTCTTCAAAGGATCTTTTTTGATCCAAGTGAAGCAGAAATCGCAGCACAGACAGAGGATGAAAAGCACGAGGCGAAATTTCAGAATGCATGTAAAATGCTTAATCTGCTTTTTTACATATATATAGGAGAGGAGAATTTATCAAAAAAGGAAGCAAAGGTAGGCTCCAGAAAGACCAGAGAGAGTTTGCAGCAAAACATTAAAGAACTGGAGGGTGAGATAAAAAATACAAGGTTCAAAATTCTAGAAAGAATTAGAGTTGAAAAAGAGACCAAATTACCTATTGCAGAAGAAATGAAGGGGCAGATAAAACAACAAACGGAAGAAGAAATCAATGAACAGCACACAGAGGATCGGAAAAAGTTGCAATACACAAGGAATTTTCTGGGAATGATAAATTCTTCCCCACTTGAAATAGAAGACGATAATACCGAGAAGACAAGGGGGGCTGTTCAATATTTTGTAAATCTTATGGATCAAGAAAACAATAAGCCGGCAAATGAGCAAAAGGATCTGAGTGTGATAAACAAAATAATTAGTACGCAGAGGAGCTTTAATTGCTTATTAAAATTGTTTGATGATTTCGCTCAGTGCCTCAACAACTCCGAACATTTTCTGCGGTTAGATTTAAAAAACTTAATTGATTATATTGAGCATCATGCGATGCTAACAAAACACTCAATATTCTCTGTGCCAGAAGAATTTCGGAAGTGGGATTATGAAGGAACATTGAAGATATTAAGTGCACTCCATAGGCTTCGTGCTTCACTTCAAACAATAGTAGATGGTAAATCCCCAACAAAAGATGCATTCTTCTCATTATTCGCTGATGTGAGTAATAGTGTTCTTGCTAATGAGCTAAAAGCTGAAATTCAAGATAAAGAAACTAAGAAGGCCTTACCGGGTGCAGAACAAAAGCCACTATATTTAACAAAAAATGACATTAAAGAATTCATATTAAAGTCCCCGCTGTCAATAGGCAATATGCGAGATTATGATGATCCTGAGGATTATTCTTTATTCTGGGGCACCATAGGTTTCCTTAGCGGAAGAGAGCTGCGCCTTACTCATATCCCAGATCCAGGAAAATGGACCATAAAGAGCGTAGAGGCGTTCTGGAAAGATCTTGAAGATTCCATTCGTGTCTCGGAATATTTAGATAAGAGGGATATCGATAACGTTTGGCAATATCTGCGAGATATAAAAAAATTTGCTGAGCGCACAGATCTTAGCCCAAGAGAAAAAGCAACAAGGAACGCACTCAAGGGACGGATTGCAAAAGCTCTGCCAGAAGAGATAACTCTAATAAGAGATTCATACTTCAATCCAGCAATAACTCCAAAGCTCCTTGATATATATGATGCATTAAAATCATTAGCTGAAATTTTAGGTGCAAAAGTACCCAAACACAAAGAAAGCACTTCACCTCTTAGCAAGATAGTAGAAGCTATAAAAAGAAATACGAGCAAAGAAGATAAAGCGCAAAGCGCATCCGAACCTCAGAAAGATGCCGACACAGGGGAATCAAGCAGCATGGCGGCAAAACTTGGAAAAGGAATTAAGAAACTCGGCGGTGCTGCCAAAAATAAAGCTACAAGAAGCGCTGCGATGCTGCGGAAAGCAGCAAGCGTATCTGATCTATCTGATTTGACTGCTACTGTTTGGCCAGGAAGCAGAGCGGGAACAAACAATGGGCATGATTCGCTTGGAAAAGAGACAAGTAGCACAGACATAGATAACGCTGTATCTCAAGATGGAGTAGGAGAAGACAAAACTCCATCGAAAGAAGTAAATATTGGCGTGTTTTAATCAGAATTGGGTTGCGGGGTTAGCTAAATATTATATACTTGTTTTTAACAATTGCAGTATATAAATATGAGTATATCAAAAAGGACATTTACTAAATATTTTTGTACCCACAACAGACAGAAAGATGCAATCTTGCTCATGCTTACAGCAACAATATTCAGCGATGTTCTGGAGGAAAAAGATCGTGAGCAATGGCTGCAGTTCTGCAACAAGCACCTACCACCTGATCTTATAAACCCAAGTAGCGATGACCTGGAATATGTAGATGACACAACGCCACTCTTAGCAGAACATGAAGCTAACCAGAACCTGGGCATATATGACATAATGCAAGAACTAAAAAAGCATTTCGATACACTCGCAACAAGCAAAAAAAATTATTTTTGTGACGTTGTGCACGATGCGACAATAGGTCTGCTTAACTCTTTAGGGCATTATGTTGAGACTAGATTTCCTAAACAAAAAGGTGAAAGTCTGGATGATTGGAACGAACGTTTTACGAATCCAAAAGAAGGAGCTATTTATGAAGCAATACACACTGCTTTTCCTCAAATCTTTGAAGATGCCTATAAGGCACCACCACTTAAGGAATATTTTAACACAAAACAGCCTGAGACAGAAATCAGCACCCAGAAAGATAAGGATAATATTGCAGAAAAGAACAAGTTTGACTTCACAGCGCCACCGTCAGAGAAGCTCGAGGAGATGTTCGAACCAAGCAGCACTGTTAGCTTGTCTCAGCGCATAGCCAACATATTCAATAGAGGCGGCTATCAACGCCTGTAGAATCTCTGCAAGGACAAGTATAGCAAAACATAGAAAATGCCGCATACTCTGCCTAATGGCAAAAGGAAATATGCCTAAATGAAATTTTAGGGAATGCTGTAACGCAACAGCAAGCTATATATACCTATCATCACAGCATATTACATTGGCATTTTCTATGCTTAATTTATCAGAGAGGGCAAATGTTCTGCAGGCCATTTTTATTGCATTTAAAGGATTGAATGACGCAGAATCATAGGTGCACTAATTTCGAAAATGGGATCTGAATAGCAAGAAACATGAGCAATATTATATATAATATCTCAAGAATTATCAGGGAGATAAAATAATATAATAGCAATTCATAAATACTTTTCTGGAATTACTAAAAATAATTTATTGTAATATCCTAAATGAGATGCAAAGATTATTAAAAATGCATAGAATTAACCAAAGCACCGAGTATAACACAACACTTGATGAAGCATGTGTAAATTTACTACTGATCCTGCTAACAAAACCACTAGAAACTCTGCGCCCCTTATAAAATATATTTTAAGTTAAAAAGCAAAAACTGTGCTTGGAAAAAACAAAGATAAAATCGATATAAAAACTAATATAAAAGTTAAGATTTGGCTGTTGATCTGCTGTGCTTTGGTGAGTCTTATGGTTTGGATAGGAGGAATAACCAGGCTAACAGGCTCTGGCTTATCGATCACAGAGTGGCAGCCGATCAGCGGAGTGGTCCCTCCTTTCGGAGCAGGGGCTTGGCAGGAAGTGTACGAAAAATATCAGGCAACCCCTGAATATAGACTGATTAACTACGGTATTACACTGGCACAATTTAAAAAGATTTACTGGACAGAATATATACACCGGCTGCTAGCCAGAAGCACTGGGTTATTTTTTATATTGCCATTCTTATATTTTGCCTTTGCAAGATACCTAGGCCGCAGAGATATAATAATTAATTTATTCATAGCAATCCTGATGGCACTGCAGGCCCTGGTGGGCTGGTATATGGTAAGGAGCGGGCTGCAAGACAGCCCCCAGGTCAGCCATTATTGGCTCGCATTCCATCTCGGGATGGCATTTATTATATTTTTTTTATTGTTTTTTCAGGTTATATCTAGCAGGGATATGTCCAACACAGGTCCACGCCCAAAGAGCAAGCTCCTGCCAGCTATTTCTATGCTGGTTTTTTTGCAAATAATCTTGGGTGCTTTGCTTGCAGGCCTTCATGGAGGACTGATATATAATACTTTTCCGCTCATGGAGGGGGAGCTGATACCAGTAGATGTGTTCAAAAATATATCTAGGTCCAGCCCGCTCAAAAATATCGCATTTATTCAGTTTCTACACCGTTGGTTGGCAATAATTATTCTTGCGCTGACATTAATCCCATTGACCAAAACCTTCCAGAAAAAAACTCTGGCCCTGTTCTCGATGGCGCTTCTGCAGGTTAGCTTAGGCATAATAACCCTGCTCATGCAGGCGCATATAGTGCCTGCATCGCTACATCAAATTGCCGCTTTGTTGCTGTTTAGCGCAAGCCTATACGTAAGTATCAAACCACCATATAAAATTTAACAATCTATAACCTCAATTAACTATTTATATAATTTATATATAAATAAGCGGGCAATGAGCTATCCGGATAAGTTCTGGATGGCCTTTCAAGGCCAGTTGTATATAGGGTTCCTATGCGCAGTACGTGCATTCAATTTGGAGTATAATCTTTAGCTTAGGAGGCATAGAACTAAATTCTGGAAAAGATAAATGATGATAGTGCAACTCTCGGATATCAAAACCTTCACAACCATCAAGTACGTCTCCGAACTAAACGCTCTAGATGCTCACCTGAGGCTGCTAAGGATCTCAAAAATATCCGACATTCCTACTCATTTAAAAATCGACATAAACGATTCCATAACTCGTATACTAGCCGAATTAGGCGACCTACGTATGCTTCTTTTAAATACCAAAAAACATCTTAACAATTAATTCAAAAACACTTGGTATCTTAATAATTTCATGCTATTCTTATATTAACAATATGATAATATAAAAGGAGAATACCATGATATATGAAATATGAAAATTTTTTAAAAGAAATAACGGCTATGACGACTGATGAACTCATATCTCATAAGAAAAAACTAGGCATTTTAAGAGATGACGTTTGTGATAAGTGGTCGGCTATTTACAACTTGATCGAACATCGCGAAAAAGACTCAAATATAACTTAATAATATAATTACTAAAATTTAAAACTTTAAAAAGTAGAAAAACCATGACTACAGATTTATTAAGCTATTTCCATGCAAACATGCCCAGCAACTATCACGTCCATGAAAATTATGGCACACCTTACGATGGACATGTATTACTCTTAATCGATAATATAGATGAGTGCTATGGACCCTCTCAACCACCCTATAGTATCGAGCTTAATTATTATGGCATATTTCACGATCAATTTAACGATAGCATCATTATTGATGTGCACTACGAATACATATAAAAGTACTCACAAAATGTACGTACACTACAACCTAATTTTATAAAGGACAAATCATGAAAAATAACTCTTCAGCAACACCTGATAGCAACTCTTCAGCAACACCTGATAGCATTAAATCGAGAGTATCTGAATTATCGCCCCTTGATATGCTCAAACTTAATCTTTTTATGCAATGCACAAATCTTAAGCTTGAAACAGGCCAAATGCCTTATTTTCCTAAACCTACCACCTTTAATTCGCCTCGCACCTTTGCGGCCGAAACTTCTGCTCTCCCAGTAATTCAATGTAGATCATGTGCAGAACTATGTACAGATCCCGCAGAATACGTTAAAAATGGACGTCGACAAAAAAGGTAATGAGAGAACTTCTTATGTATATTATGATTTTGATCCCGCAGATTACAATTGCTTAGAACATGAAGCCGAAAGACATAGAGATCCGAAAGTAAGCAGGTAGCTTTTTGTTCGCTCAAGTGATCTTCAAAGGCTAATCAAAAAATAGGAAAATTATGCTTTCATCTATGACTCACACATCATTTCAGCCTACATACGTTAATCATCATAACCAGAGATACTTGAAAGGCTTAAAAATAACAAGACTGAAGCAACAGCATTACAAGCTTCGGCAGACAAACTAAAGATGCATATTAGAAGCTCAGCCCTGTCCACCCAAGGCGATCTGGATAAATTTTATACTAATCTTTCCTAATAACATTTTTAACAAAATTGAAGAAGTGCACAAATTCTATAAAAACACCAATTATCTTTATGAAACTGTTAATTTTTTTAAAGCCTAAAAAGGCAGAATTTGAACAAAAAAATTTTGCGCAATAGACAAAATTATTTTGATTGCCGCTATTGAAGCTATTACGATAGACTTTTGAAAAGCCATCAATATTGTCTGGAATGGAGCTGATCATCGTCTCAGTTTTAGCGAGCGGCAATGCAAATGCAACAAAATCAATAATAAATATGATATAGGAGTTGATGCATTTACAACAAAAATCGTGGAGGTTCAGCATCAGGTTCATTAAAAAATTTCAACTCGCTGCTGTCAGAAAAATTAAAGACACCCGAGAAGATCCTGGCCTTCCTGGTTCTTGCGTCCTTGAATACAGCCGCCAATCGGAATAAAATAAAGGCTGTATTGATGACATGCTTATGAGACAAGCCAGATTTGCACTAAAGGCAAGCTCAATGCAGAAGGGATTAGAGGTCTCTGTCCGATGCTGAGTGTATATCCGATAAACACCAGGGTGCTCAATGAGCATATAAAACGTATAGAGCGACGGCAGGATAGGCTCGCTGACGCCTGTTAGTAAAGTCCCACAAATGGAAAAATGTGGCACCTTGGAAAGATAAGACCGGCATGCTCCACGTTGATGGCGTGCTAGGTGTGGCTGATTATGAACGCATGAATACAGCACTAACGCAGCAAAAAGAGGGATGTTGAGCTCCGATCACAAGGCCGCCGTCATCAACAATGATGATACGCATAAACTTATCAAATAATCTGCGTAATTACTACATAAGCACAGTAAAGATCCACATGCAAAGATACTAAAAATTTTTGATTATACATATACAAAACATGAGGATATTAAAATGTTGACTAATGGATGTAATTAAGATATAGTAATTAACACTTAACCAAAAACGATGCTTTCCTAGGTGATCTAGACTATTATAATGACTCAGGATAACAAAGCAAAGTTATAAAAACATTAACCAATAAGGAGGGGCATATGCCAGAAAAATTAAACTTTGGGCCAAGTGCTGCAGATCTTAGAAGATCTGAGCTGAAGAGGCACTTAGACGAACACAACACTCTTCTTCAAGAAGCCCAAGAGCGGGGTCTTTTTACGGAGCCTCGGCCATTACGCGAAGAAATACATGAGTTTCTTGAAGGACATTTCGAAACTCTAATGGGCGCATTTGCACATGGTCAAAACGTGTCAAGGACTGGGCTTGCACTCGAAGAAACAAGGGGTTATATACACGCAAGAGCAGCCTTGTTACCCAATAGACAAGTGAATGCAGCTGCTCACAAGGCAGGATTTGCTGCACTTGCGAGATTGCGCGTATTGTATAACGATATTATGCACAAATATCACTTCGAAGAATATGACCAAGCAGCTTTAGATCATCTAGTGCGTGATACACGTAACAGAACCACAGATATTATGCATGGTTGGCTTGATCAATACCAAAACTATCCATTAGAGCGATTGAAATCTGGGGAAGTCTTCGTAGGTAATAATGAATTTGATTCCCCACTAAACTCTTTAATCATGGTTTTGGACAATATGTCTGTACAGGAAGTAAGAGCTCTTCTTGATTATGGAGATCGGAATGTCGCAAAAGCTTTATTTGGTGGATTAGTAGCCCATATTGCAACTAATCAAAATTTGCATTCTAAAGTAACTGAAAAACTTCCAAAGCAATATCAGGGCATGCGTAAAAGAGTGGCACGCAAGATACTTAACATTTTACCCTTGGACTACAGCCAAGGCATTGTAAAAAACAGCTTTGATGAGCTGTGTAGTAATCCGCAAAAAGAAACAGATAGCAAGTATTTTTACATTGCAGACATATTAAACAATGAAAGCGAAACAACAGAAGAATTAGCTGCAAATCGGATAGGGCTAGAAAAAGCGCTAGGGCTAGAAGATCAAAATGGCAAGATCTTCATAGAGCGTCCTTCTAATCCGCGAGACCCAAAAGAGTGCGATGATCGCATCGTAACGCTGCTTGAAATTATATACAAGCAACCAGATAGGCTCTCATCTGAAAATGTAAGAGAGTTATTGACTGCCCGAAATGGTGAGACTTTTAAGAAAGCGCTCACAATAGTGTCATCTGGTACACATTCAGGGCTGTTATCAACCTATAATATTTCTGCTAACCAAGATGAAGAAAAGTTCGAATCATTTCTAAACCATCTCAAAGCAGCAGCAGCAGCAGCATACGACAGCACAGAATGGCAACCAGTACTCTTAGAGGCGCTAAATAAAGTCGACCTTCAAGACTCGATGCACAACGCGCAGCTTGAGACTCTCCGGAGCGAAATATCGGGCCAAATAAGCAACGCTCAACTCTTATTAACAAAAGAGAATCTTATTCAAGTTCTGGCCCAAGCAAATGGCGCTGATCAGATAAGAAAGCTAGTTAAATGCATGACAGAGGAAGAAGCTGGAGGACGCAGACAGCAGTTTATAGCTGATTATCCTGCTTTTAAGTCAGAATTGGAGTATCCTATAATGGATAATCTAAAGCTACTTCAGGATACATTAGCAAGTGGCTTAGAAGAGGCAGGGTTCCCATCAGCACATTCAAGTGAGCAAATTCGCAATAAGGCTATTATGCAAACATTATCCATGCTTATTAGAACTTATAGCGCGATTGATGACGAGCTAGAGCAGCAAAACTTTTCCGAATCCTTGATGCAAATACACAAGCAAGCAGTAGAGGAAATGCAGGACCAAGTTAAATATTATAGGCCATTGCTCACCAAAGATCTTGCTTATAGATACAAATTCATTAGCGATGAGATACCTAATCTAGCTGATGACGCACTATGGCGGCTACTACAACAGTGCACAGCTGAAAGCCGCAAACCTACAAACCCAGCTGACATCACAAATTGGAACCAAAATGTGAAAGAAACAGCTGACGCTTTTCCTGAGCTGCTGCGGAACGGCAGTCTAGCGGGTGCCCATAATACACACAAAATAGGTCAAGCAAAGAATGTAGAACGAATCCTGCTAGACGTAAAAAGGGCTTTAAGTAACCCTAATTATACACAAGAGCAGAAAAATAATCTTGAGACAAGAGTAATTAGTGTTCATAGCGCTGCTAAGGAACTTGCGAGACTCAATGACAGGCATGAAGGCATGTCGATAATATCGCAAGCAATCGAGCGCTATTTCCCTAGTACATTAGCACTACAAAGTCAGATTATGACTACCCGTAGTGCGGAGCGGAAAGATGCTGCTAAAAAGATACCAGCAGAGCAAGTAACAGCTCCTGTAAAAGTTGATCCTCAAAAAGATCCGAAGGGAGTAAAATCTGTAAATCCTGTTGCAACTAAAACAACTCCTGCTCCGTCAACTCAGAAGAAACCAGATCCACAAGCTAAGCCAAAGGAGACAGAAGTAAAAGAAAAAGTCGTTACTGCTACAACTGCCACAAAACAGACTAAACCTGCTACAACTGCTACAACTGCTGTAGAAGAAAAGCAGCCTTGGTACAAGAGATATCAAAGTACTCTTGGGTACTCCGCACTCTTTGTATTGGCCGTTATAACAACGCCTTTGCTCTGTACCTTTGTCGCCCCATTAGCAGCAGGTGCTGCATTTTGGGCAGTAGCGATAATAGGGGGAGTCCTAGGCCTTGTTGGCCTTGGTGGCGCAATATACAGTGGCTACCAAACTTGGCAAGAAGACAAGGCTCAAGAGGCTTCACAAGCTCTGAAAAAAGCACCAGAAGCACCAGCAATAGAAGCTAAAAAGGACGCAACACAGAGTCCCGGCACTGATGTATCTAATACATCATCAGCAGCTCCAATTGCTCCACAAACACAAACGGTTGCAGTAGGCGCCTAAAAAGAGCTAGAATTGGAATAATACCCCCTTTCTTCTAAGAAAGGGGGTATTAAAACCAAAAAAACATATTGACTTAAAATACAGTCAGCAAATCCCACATAAAAAATTTTATAGCTCAAGAAATATCTATGCTTACTTACTAGTATATTAACACTACAGTAATAAGTACAAAAATGCAGCTGGGCATACTAGGCTTTTGAAGCATCAAGGAACAGTAATGCTCTGAAATATTTGTACCCTCTGATACCACTCTGCCAAGCAATCCAAGATAGGATTGTAATCTGCTGTATAACATATTTTAAATAGTATGATGTATTCTAGAAATGGTGCGTCGAAGGACATTTAATCTACTAAGACTCAAGAAAAATGCAAAATGCGTCTGCGGTTATTATTGCTAACTATGAACCTTGGATATCAGAATATTATCGTAAAATAGCCAGAAGTTAACTATAAACCAAACAGGGAAAGCTTCCAGATATAGCGTTTGGAAGTGAACAAGTGAGAGCTACATAAGATAAAACAATAATAAGGCACCATAAAACTCCTGAACAGAAATAAGTAAGAACAGCAGCAATGCCCTAGGCCAAACAGAGTCAATCCACTGTAAGCCTTGAAAAATAGAGGCAGTCAATCAAAGTTTAGCTCTCCCAAATTATTTAAGTTATTAAATATTATTTAAAAATCTCACCATAAGGATTAGTATATCGGTAATAAGCTTGGCAAATTATTTGCAAAACTCGCGTAGATTATGCATAATATTAAAGATATAGTAATTTTACGCGTCTCATTCTGAACTTAAACCAATCAAACATAGCTTGAATAAATAAGTCTATTTAATATGCAGTGCAAGGTAATTGCTTTAATAGTGGCAGGAGGTTCTAGTAGGCGGTTCGCGAGCAAAGTACCAAAACAATATTTGCGCTATAAAAATAAACCTATCATAGCACACACGATCGAAAGATTTCTGATGCACCCGCAGATAGATCAGGTGAAGGTAGTGATAAGACCAGAGGACCTGGTTTTATATAAAGATGCAGTAAAAACCAAAGATATATTGCCGCCAGCATATGGCGGCCCAGAGCGGCAAGATTCAGTGCGTCTGGGGCTGGAAAGCATAGCGGAGTTCAATCCTGAAATAGTCTTGATACATGATGCATGCAGACCATTCATCAATGATCAAGTGATAAGCGAAATAATAGAAGCACTGAAATATTGCCAAGGTGCGATCGCGGCAACAGCGGCAACAGACACCATAAAAATGGTGGATACTAATGATAACACGATAATAAAGACCGTAAATCGTAAGTTAATTTTTCATGCACAAACACCGCAGGGCTTCAGATTTAAGGAGATATTCAGGCTGCACAAACTAGCTGCGGACAGGCATTTCACTGATGATGCTGCCATTTTTGAGGCATACGAAAAGCCAGTAAAAATCATACTAAGCTCCAGAAGCAACATCAAAATCACTGTGCCGGAGGACATACCAGAAGATGCTTATAATAGTATTCATGATGCTCACACAGAGGTATGCCCACTTGCTAAATACGCATATATGTGGTATCTGTTAGAGCATGAGAGAGCTTTAAGTTGTTAAATTTATGGACATAGCAGAAATCACCTCAGTGCTCAAACGCAATATTGCAAACTGGGACGAGCCTATAAAGCTAGAAGAAATAGGACATGTAGTGACGGTCAAAGACGGGGTTGCCGTTGTCTACGGCCTAGATAATGTCTGTGCAGGCGAGCTAGTGAGCTTTAATGGCGGAATCAAGGGCATTGCCATGAACCTGGAGTCAGACTCAGTTGGAATAATGATTCTAGGCAGCGACAGCCAAGTAAAAGCCGGAGATATAGTAAAACGCACCAAAAAGGTAGCAGAGGTACCAGTGGGCAAGGCTCTGCTTGGCAGGACAATAGATGCACTGGGCAGCCCGATTGACCAGCGGGGGCCGATTGATAGCAACAGCTTCTCCAAAGTTGAAATAAAAGCACCCGGCATTATAGAACGCACCTCGGTTAAAGAACCAATGCAAACCGGGATCAAGGCCATAGACGCGCTAATACCCATCGGGAGGGGGCAAAGAGAGCTGATTATCGGAGACAGACAAACCGGCAAGACCACCATAGCGCTGGACATAATACTCAACCAGAAAAAAAATAATGAATCTGCTGACAAAAAAGAGCGATTATACTGCATTTATGTTGCCATAGGGCAGAAGCTTTCCGATGTAGCAAAGATAGTGAAGAAGCTAGAGGAAGAAGGGGCCATGGAATATACCACGGTGGTGGTAGCAAATGCATCTGATCCTGCATCAATGCAGTTTCTAGCGCCGTATAGCGGCTGTGCAATAGGGGAATATTTCCGCGACCACGGCATGCATAGCTTGATTATCTATGATGATCTATCAAAACATGCGGTTGCCTACCGCCAAATTTCGCTTTTGTTGAGGCGCCCCCCTGGGCGCGAAGCCTATCCGGGGGATGTGTTTTATTTGCACTCCAGGCTTTTGGAAAGGGCTGCTAAGATGTCAGATGCAGAAGGTGGGGGATCATTAACTGCCCTGCCCATAATTGAAACTCAGGCTAGCGATGTTTCTGCCTATATACCAACCAACGTGATCTCCATCACAGATGGGCAGATCTTTCTGGAAAGCGAGCTATTCAACAAAAATATAAAACCTGCAATCAATGTTGGTCTCTCGGTTTCAAGAGTTGGTTCTGCAGCGCAAATTCAGGCGATGAAGAAAGTTGCAGGTTCAATCAAGCTGGAGCTGGCCCAATATAGGGAGCTCGAATCTTTTGCACAATTCAGCTCTGATCTAGACGATGCCACAAAAAAGCAGATTGCCAATGGGCAGCGTCTAATTGAGACGCTGAAACAGAATCAGTTTTCTCCTCTGGCAATTGAAGCGCAAGTGCTGGTTATTTTTGCGGCAGTAAATGGATATCTGGCTGAAATTCCGATCAACTCCATACAAAAGTTTGAGCGAGAATTGTTAAAATTTGCACGGAATAATTATCCAGAGATATTGGATAATATTCACAAGGAAAAAAAACTGCCGGAGAACCTCAGTGTCGTTGTGGAAAAATTTTTAGAAAAATTCAATGCAGAATCTCAAAGCGCTCAAGCTACGCATAAATAGCGCAAAATCAGCTAACAAAATCACTGGAGTGATGAAGGTGATTTCGGCAGCAAAGCTAAGGAAAGCACGGCAGCAGCTGGGCCAAACAGAGCAGAATTTAAATTTAATACTCCAGGCTTTAAATCATATCACCAGCACCCTTAGGTCAGAAGAGAACCTTCCGGACATGCTGCACAGCGACCAAGAAGCCGCACGGGAGCTGTGCCTGGTATTTGCTTCAGACAGAGGCCTGTGTGGAGGCTTCAATAGCTCAATCGCAAAAACTGTCAGGAAAAATTACAACCAAGATCTGGATATAATATGTATAGGTAATAAAATATATGAGATGCTGCAAAAGGATTGCAGAGCGAGCATCATAGGATATTTTAAGAATATCCCCACCTATCAAACTGCCAGAGAAATCACCCAAAAAATTTTTGCATCCTACAGTCAAAAAAAATATAGAAGCTGCAAAGCATTCTATGCAATACCCAGGTCAATAACATCACAGGAAGCGACCTGCCTCCAGATTATGCCCTTAAGCAGAAGTACTGGTGAGGCTGATGATCACAGTGACGAGGATAAGCGTGAGTTTGAGCCAGACAAACTATCCGCGCTTAATAGCCTGCTGCCTGTGGCAATTTCTGCATATATATATAAAATATTAACAGAAAGCCTGGTGAGTGAACACAGTGCCAGGATGACAGCGATGGATAATGCGACTCGCAACGCCAAAAGCATGATAGAGAAATTAACGATAAATTATAATCGCTCCCGCCAAGCAGAAATCACCAAAGATCTGATTGAGGTCACAAGCGGAGCAGAGGCGCTAACCAAATAATAAAAAGATGCAAAAAGGACATAGAAAACTAAGAATGATAATCTATAAATAATTAAGCAATAAAAATAGCTAAGAAATACTTGAGCTAAATTCTAAAAGCTGGCAGAGTTTTGCTTTCGCTGATTTGCTGTGTTATGCTAAGATGGGAATTTGATGCTAAACAAACATATATAAGAGTCATGCAAGAAAATCTGGCGGTCATCATCATTGATTCAGGGCAAAATATTAAAATTCCTAAAGCAGCACAGAAGATAGGCGGTGTCCCTATGCTAAATCATATAGTGCATACAGCTAGCTCTTTACTGCCACAAAAAATTGTTGTTATATCCGACCCTGAAATCGACAAGGAATGCACTGATTACCTCAGGAAAGCTGCAGGGGACAAATTAGAAATTATAATAAAGCAAGGACAGACTAACACAAAGCAGGCAATAGAGGCTGCGTTGCCCTATATCCCAAATGACGCAAGTAATGTGCTAATTTTGCAGAGCAATACTCCGCTTATTAGAGAAAATAGCCTAAGAAGGATTATTAAAATTTTAAATTCAGCAAGAAACTGCGAGATTCTGCCAGTGGCAGCAATTTTGGGCTTTTGCCTGGCTAATGCAGAGCTATATAATAAGCTAATATTTGAAGAATATAAAAACGAGATTATATTGGCCAATGCCGATAATTCTTCAGCAAAGCAAAATAATAACTTATTTTGTGGCAATGCAATGGCAATCCACCACGAAATCCTAAAATTTTTAATGCAGCATACTATGGAAAATGATCAGTATTACCTAGTAAACCTGGCTGCCACAGCCAGCGCTAAAGGGTTGCCATATTACTATGTCCAGGCCCCAGAAGACGAAGTCATGATAATCAACAGCTATCCAGATCTTGCGTTAGCGGAGTTATATTTCCAGAGAACAATGCGCGAGAGTTTCATCAAAGCAGGGGTGCAGCTGATAGCACCTGATACAGTGCGGTTTTCTTACGATACAGCGGTGCAGAGCAGCGCTATAATTCATCCATATGTTGTCTTTGGTAAACGAGTGTTTATAGAAAAAGGTGCCGAGATCAAATCCTTTGTACATCTGGAAAACATCCATATAAAAGCAAACTCAATAGTAGAGCCTTTTGCATTCACAGCAGGCGGCAGCATTATCAACAGCAATCTGAACCTGAATATAAAGGGCTGTTCTGCAAACAATGCAGAAAGCCCTAAAGTAGCCGCTCACCCTATCACAAACAAAGAAAGCGATGTCTCAAGCTAGATTCGCTCCTAAACAAAGCAGCACAAAACACATATAATAAAAGCCTATTATTAAACATCAAGACACTTACCTAAAACAGCCTGGGCAAGAAGGATATTCAGGATTATGCCCTGACAGGCACCCATCATCACAACAAGCATCCTCTACTTTTAAGCTTGGAGTCTGTGAATTATCACCATCATCAAAGGATCTGGATTGACACATAGCCTTTAATAAGAGACCCCAATCGCGTCGTTCCTCTTGTGTCATATGGCCAAGAAAGTGATGTAGCGGGGGTCTTTTTAGTATATCCTCTCTGATTTTCTTCTCATCATCTCTATCTTGTTGTACCTTAACGGCCTCCACACTAAGAATGAGAGGAGCTCGAGCGGCGGAATATCCACGATAACGATCGAGTAGGCTGAGTTGACCAAGGGTTGTTAATAAACTCAGATTTTTTCCGCAAACACTCTCTAGATTGGACTCACGAAACAGGCATATAATATTCTTCAAAACCTTCTTATCACCCTTCGTATCACAGAATTCTTCTTCAACAGTGCTATGCAGTAGCAGATGACGTAAGGATAGCAGATTGTTAATCATTGCAATTCTTTTAGCGTCAAAATCTTTAATAGATTCTGATTCGTCGTACGCCATACCTTTACTAACAAATCTTCGGAAATCATTAAGAACTTCTTCTACGCCTTCCGGAGTAACTTTATACTTCTGTTCTGAATGACTTTTCTTCTTTGGATCATCCCCAGGTACAGCAGCATCTATTGAGGCCCGCCCATCACAAAATTTCTCCCCATATATCCATTGCATAAAAGGATCATCAGTTGTCATTTTGGAAGAATGGAACAAATCTGCCCTAATATTAGACGGCAGACTCTGGGCAGACCTGAGAAAGCCAGATATTAAACATTTTATTTTGTCTGTTTTTCTTAAATTATGTATTAAATATTTTAGTTTTTCTGCGCTTTTTAATAATTGTATTGCTAATGGCATAAATATCTCTTCTTAACTAAAACCAAAAAATAAAATATCATCAATCCTTCTGCACTACAACAAAAGAAGGCATGTAATATTCATTATGTCTGTTGAGTAACTCATCTGCCAAAAATATGCCCTCATCCGTAATTTTACCGGTTGCCACCACTCCTCCACCCTCCTTGAACAAGGGCGGCAGCACACCAAAATACTCAACTTTGACTGTGGTAATAAAGTCTGTGACTTCAAAACTCACAGTCATATCATTCTTCTCAATACCTACTATCATCCCGCCCAACTTTATTCTCTTGCTTTTATCAGCAGTCAAAATCTGGGTTGGTGTATAGTAAAATGCCAGGTTATCAGAACACAACCAAAGCACAAAAGATGTCACTAAGCAGGCTAACAAAAATGACATTAATAAAATTAAAATTCTTTTATGCTTAGATCTCATCTGCTCATCATCATTTTTATCCCGGGCACACTCAGTGGCTAGTCAGGCAAGGTATCCGAATTTTTCACTGTTTATTGAAATTCGCTCACTCTAGCTTCAGCTGTCCTGCTGCTTCAAAAAATTCAGCACCGAGAGCTAACATCAGCGGCAATATTGCTGTATTCTACACCTTTATCTTCAGCAGCAAGATAACCGGGTTAACCCTACTCTCTGCATTAATTCTTCCTCCTATAAAACCTCTTAAGATATCATTATCCAGCCGAATACAGTGCTTAAAGCTATATTTTCCTCTGTTAGCACACACAGCGATAACAGTAATAATTAGCATTGCTTGTAGGATGCATATCAGCAAAAGATCCCTCCAACTTAAGAAGGCAAGTTAAGCAAATATCTAGACCGAGATTAGAATATCTAAAATTCTGCTGCAAATAAAATGTATAATATCCTCATAATTACCTATGACTTGCATTCAAGACACCTTGCTGCTTAAACTAAAATATATCATAATATAGCGTCACCGCTCAATCCGCCATAAATACAAATTTTGCCTCCATTCAGCCACCGCTGATATAAGCGCTGGTTTTTTTAAACTTGGGGCTATTCATCAAGTCATAAGTCCTGCCAAATTCAACCAACTTCCCCGAGCAAAAAAACGCTGTAGAATCAGTAATACGGCGCACTTGCGGTATGGAATGCGTTGAAATAATTATAGTAAATTTCTCCTTCAAGGTAATAATTAATTTCTCAACTACCCCAGCAGAAACAGGATCCAGAGCAGAGCAAGGCTCGTCCATCAGAATCAGCTCCGGGTTAACGGCAATAGCCCTAGCTATGCACAAGCGCTGCTGCTGACCCCCGGACAAATCCCTAGCAGGCGCACCCAATCTTTCCTCCACCTCTTCCAACAGACCTACCCTCCTCAGGCTTTTAAGCACTATTTTATCAAGCTTCTTTTTGCTTTTCACTCCGTGTATCCTAGGGCCATAGGCCACATTATCATATATGGACTTAAAAAATGGATTAGGCTGCTGAAAGACCATCCCCACCTTTGCACGCAACAAAGCCACATCAACTTTAGGATCACGCACATCAACACCGGCAACTTCAATCTTACCAAGGGTTCTGCAACCGGCAATATAATCATTCATGCGATTTATGCATCTCAGAAAGGTAGATTTTCCGCAGCCGGATTGACCAATAACTGCAGTTATGGAATTCTTAGGAATCTGGATAGTGACATTATCCAGAACCTGCTTATTACCATAAAAAACGCTTAGATTGTCAGTCGCAACCAGAATATTATCCTTGCTCATTCCAAGTTAAGCACCACAAAACTAGAGCCACTATTGCTTGCGCCAATGCTCACCACCAGTAACAGCACTGAGTTATTACCAGACTTTTTTGCTGCTTCTAATTGTTGCTTGAAATCTTTAATGCTATGTATCTCAGTGTCGCTAGCACGAGTCACTATACGCGCTATGACATTACCACGCTTTATCCCCTTCTTCTCAGCCTGGCTGCCACGCTTCACGCCAGAAACTATGATGCCATTTTTTATATATTTAGGGATATTGTAAGATTTCCTTGTATCTTTGTCAAAATCCTCTAAGAACATCCCTAAAACTGCAGGCTCTGCGGCCGTGCTATCTTGTTTCTCGGCAGAATGCCCGTCCTCCATTTCCTCAACTTTGGCATGCAAAGTAATTTTCTTGCCATTACGCAAAACACTAATCTTAACTTTTTTACTAATAGGGGTATAAGCAGCTATTTTAGGAAGCTGTCTCATCTCCTTAATCTGAATACCATCAAATTCCAAGATGATATCCCCCACGCTAACCCCTGCTTTTTCTGCCGGGCTGTCTTTCATCACCTCGGCAACAAGAGCACCATCCTTTTGGCCGATGGATTCCGCAATATCCTTAGTAATAGCTTGAATTTTAACGCCAATCCATCCCCTAATAACTCTGCCATGCTTCTGTAAATTCTCAGCAACGAACTTAACTAAATTTGAATTTACGGCAAAACCAACCCCAACGCTGCCGCCAGAAGGAGTGGCTATCGCGGTATTTACGCCCGCCACCTTGCCATGCACATCAAATAGCGGTCCTCCTGAGTTACCACGATTTATCGCGGCATCAATCTGCAAAAAATCATCAAAGGGGCCAGAATTGATAGTACGAGCCCTAGCAGACACAATACCCGCGCTAACTGAGCTGCCAAATCCAAATGGATTACCTATAGCCAGAACGGCGTCTCCGACCCTTAAATTATCCGAGTCGCCAAACTCCGCATAAGGCAACTTATGCTCCACCTCAACTTTCAGGAGCGCTATATCAGTCTTGGCATCCCATGCCAGCAGTTCAGCTTTCGCCTCACTGTCATCACTAAACCTCACAGTGATCTCGGAAGCATTTTCTATCACATGATTATTCGTAACAATCAGGCCATCATCGCTTATTATGAAACCAGAACCAAGCGATATTATCTCACGTTCCGGCTGCGCGTCCATAAACGGCCCAAATCTGTCGAAAAAATCCCTGAATTCTTGAAATGGATCAATAAATGGCATTTCTTTTACATCCGGTTTTTTAGTTTTTTGTATAGTGGAGATATTGACAACAGTAGGGATTAAAGACTCCACAAGATCTGCGAAACCGCAGCTAGCGCAATGCTCAGCAGCAGCAGAAAATGAAAATAGCAGCAGAAAACACTGCAAAAATAACTTTCTACACATATCAATTACTAAACTTTTCACTATTATACATATAACGCAAGAAAAAGTTATCAGGTGACAGCAAAACCGCAGTGTCACTGGCAGAAAAGGCTGATTTATAAGTCTGCATATAACGATAAAATTCAAAAAAGGGCTTGTCTCGGCCAAAAGCTTCGGCAAATATCGTTATAGCCTTGGCTTCCGCTTCTCCCTTAGTTATCTTAGATTGTCTCTCAGCCTCCGCCAAAATCACTCTCTTCTCCTTGTCAGCATTTGATCTAACACGTTGAGCTTCTCCTGCACCCTGAGCCCTAATCTCTTTCGCTTCCTTAGCCCTGTCTGTCTGCATTCTCCTGAAAATTGCGTCACTATTTGCCTCAGGAAGATCAGTGCGCATTATCCTAACATCAACAATTTCAATCCCAAAAGGCTTTGCCTGCAGATGAGCATTGGATTGTATCTTGTGCATCACCTCAGATCTGCAATCAGAAAGCAAGCATATCAGGGACACCCGGCCAACCTGTTCACGCAGGTTAGATTCTATAATAGGCCTCAGCCTTCTATTCATCCCAGCCTCCGTCCTGGCAGTCTGGAAAAACTTCAAAGGGTCAATAATTCTATATTTGGTATAGGCATTAACTATTAACCTTTTCTGGTCTGCAGCTATTACCTCAATCAAATCAGAGTTTAAATCCAATATTCTCCTATCAAGATAAATCACATTTTGTATAAATGGAACTTTAAAATATAAACCAGGCTCCAGAACCTTCTTGCTCACAACCTGTCCAAACTGCACAACTATAGCCTGCTGAACTTGCTTTACTATAAACAAAGACTCAAAAAGCAAGAAAAGACAAAAAAAGACTGGCAGGACCAAGTAAAACTTATTTATTCTCATAATTAAACCTAAACATCTCCGTAAGAGGCAGATGGGTTAGCGCACCGCCACGATCAGTGATAATTTTTTTCGTACCGCCAAGTATAGATTCCATCGTCTCCAAATACATCCTTTCCTTAGTGATATCTTTGCTTTTGTTATATTCGCTATAGACCGACAAAAACCTAGCAGCCTCTCCTTCTGCCCCATTAATAGCTTCCTGTGCATATGCCTCAGCTTCTTGTAGTATTTTGTCAGCCTCGCCTCGTGCTCTGGGTATAATGTCATTTCTATAAGCATAACTATCATTTATCATGCGCTCTTTGTCTGCTCTAGCACTTTGCACGTCCCTGAAAGCATCTATAACCTTGTCAGGAGGATCCACCTTCTTCATCTGCAAAGGCAGCACCTCTACCCCCATTTCGTATTCATCTAAGATATGCTGAAGGATTTCCCTGGCTTTTGTGGCCAAATAAGCTCTGCCGTCTCCTTCCAGTGCAAAGGCTATCTTGCTGCTGCCAATAACTTCACGCATGGCGCTTTCAGCAGCGCTTTTCACCGTATAGCCCTTTGTTGCGTCACGCACATTAAACAAATATTTCGCTGCATCTGCGATCCGCCACTGCACTTCAAAGTTAACATCGACAATATTTTCATCTCCGGTTAACATCAGGCTTTCGTCATTAAAACTGCCTCTATAATTCCTATTGCTTAAAGCTGAACGGTAACCAATTTCTTCATGATTAACGTTCGTTACTTTAACTTTGAATATTTCCTCTATAGGATAGGGCAAATGATAATGCAGACCGGGTGTCGTGGTCATGGAATATTTACCAAAGCGCAACTCCACCCCCTCCTCATCAGGCTGGACAGTATAAATCCCAGTCAAAAGCCAAAGCACCAACGCAAGCAGCAAGACTACAGGAAGGACCGATTTATTTTTGAAATTTCCACCCCCTCCTCCGTTCAGTAAGGACTTTATCTGTTTTCTACCAAATTCAAGGACTATCTTGTCAAAATCTTTAGATCTAGAAGGGCCGGATGGCTTTGAATCCCAAGGTCCATAGCTGGAAAGCACGATTGTCATTTTCCATTTGAATATTCCTGCTTAAGTAGAGCATCAGTTAAGATGTTCTGTCAATAAAAAAAGTTACAAAACTGCAACAAGTAACATTATAAATATAATGGCAAAACAGAAAAAGTTTGACAAGCTAACAACGTATTCTAATATTATTAGGTTATTGATTATTGTCATTATTGATCATAAAAAATTAAATTAAGCCCATGGCCTATAAAATAATAAAACACGAATATGATGTAGTTGTGGTAGGTGCAGGAGGAGCGGGTTTGCGTGCCACTTTTGGTATGGCAAAGGCCGGTTTATCAACTGCCTGCGTCTCTAAGGTCTTCCCCACTAGGAGCCACACCGTTGCGGCACAGGGTGGCATCAGTGCAGCTCTGGGCAACATGGGAGAGGACGACTGGCGCTGGCATATGTATGACACCATCAAAGGATCAGACTGGTTGGGCGACCAGGATGCAATTGAATATATGTGCAAAAACGCTCCAGCAGCAATCAAGGAGCTGGAACGCTATGGAGTGCCTTTCTCCAGAACAGAGGAAGGAGCAATATACCAAAGGCCTTTCGGCGGCATGACAACGCACT
Source organism: Rickettsiales bacterium (assembly GCA_014132315.1). GTDB lineage: Bacteria > Pseudomonadota > Alphaproteobacteria > Rickettsiales > BLZN01 > BLZN01. The sequence continues at coordinate 27,170 of BLZN01000140.1, forward strand.
ATGGCAAAGGCACAGCGCAGCGCACCTGCTGCGCAGCCGATAGAACCGGACATGCAATATTGCATACTCTATATCAGCAGAGCCTGAGATTTAATGCAGAATTCTTTATAGAGCACTTTGCCATTGACCTGATCATGGACCAAGGCGAATGCAAAGGAGTGGTCACTTGGAGATTGGAAGACGGCACAATACATATCCTGCGTGCACACATGGTAGTAATCGCAACCGGAGGATATGGCAGAGCATATTTCTCCTCAACCAGTGCACATACCTGCACTGGCGATGGAAACGGCATGGTGCTGAGAGCAGGCCTGCCGCTGCAGGACATGGAATTTGTGCAGTTCCACCCAACTGGAATATATGGCGTCGGATGCCTGATAACAGAAGGCGCAAGAGGAGAAGGAGGATATTTGATAAATAGTGAGGGTGAAAGCTTTATGGAGCGCTATGCTCCGCATGCCAAAGATCTTGCCTCGCGCGATGTGGTAAGCAGAGCAATAGTAACAGAGCTCAAAGCCGGCAGAGGACTGGGGCCAAAAAAGGATTATGTGCATCTTCAGCTTTCGCACCTGGACCCCGAAACCATACACACCAAGCTACCCGGCATCACCGAAACAGCCCGGATTTTTGCCGGAGTTGACGCTACCAAAGAACCAATACCAGTTCTACCAACCGTGCATTATAATATGGGCGGCATCCCGACTAACTACAAAGGAGAGGCAGTAACCCTGAAAGATGGAGACCCCAACCGTGTAGTGCCGGGGCTTATGTCTATAGGCGAAGCAGCTTGCGTTTCTGTGCATGGAGCAAACCGCCTGGGCTCAAATTCTCTGCTGGATTTGGTGGTGCTGGGTGCTGCAGCTGCTGCTCGCGCAGGCGAAGTTGTCAAGCCAGGGCAGCCCCATAAAAACTTGGCAAAGCATATAGAAGAAGAAATAATAGACAAGCTAGACAGAATCCGCCACTCAAATGGCAGTATACCTACCGCGGAAATCCGCCGCGAAATGCAGCAAGTGATGCAAGAGCACGCAGCAGTCTTCAGAAATTCTGCATCGCTGAGCATGGGAATAGAGAAAATCAAGGCTGTAGCGAGAAAATTCCAGGATGTTAAGGTGACCGACCGAAGCATGATCTGGAATAGTGATTTAGTAGAGACATTAGAGCTGGAAAATATGCTGCTGCAATCGATTGTAACCATGGTCTCTGCTGCAAACCGCAAAGAAAGCAGGGGGGCTCATGCACACGAGGACTTCCCAGAAAGAAACGACCAGGAATGGCTCAAACACACAATAATTTGGATTAACAAAAATTTTGATACCCAAATCTCTTACCGGCCTGTGAATTTATTCACCATGAGCGACGAGGTCGAGGTAATCAAGCCCGAAAAAAGAGTATATTAGCAGTATATTGATTTTAGAGCACTGCCTGTTTTCCAGTGCTTTTAATTCCTTGTGCCTAAATAATTGAATATAGTATAAAGTGAAATATATAAGAATAAAGGAGATTAATTATGCCATTAATGAGCAAAGAGCAGATTGCAGAGATTAAAGATCTGCATAAACTACCTAACATTACTGTTAGTCCTCTGTATAGTAGCAGGGCATTCGATGAAGGCTTGAAGAACCTGGGAAATCTGCTCCCCGACACAAAATACTTCTTGTATACTTTTAATAATTTTATGGACTATCAAAGCACTGAGGATCTTCTGAAACAAGATAACAACGCCTTTAAAGAAATAATGTTGTGTTTTTTTGATGATGCAAAAACATTAGCGTATGAGAGTCAAAATGATCTCGAGGGTTATTCGTCGACAGAAGCAATATTGTGCAATATGGAGATACTGCATAAATATCACGAAAAGCTCCCTGAAGATCTCCAAAAAAGATATAGCGATGATGAGCTAAAAGAAGCCGTTGCTACTTTTTATTACTATATCATAGATTCATATGCAAAACTTACAGATAATCATAATAAGTATATAGGGCAAATTGTATATGCTGAAAAAATTAATGATGGCTCTTTGCCTGAACATAATAATAATTATAATACTCATTTTCAAATGAAGATTTATTCTGATACGCTTCCTGATAATCTCAAGCAATACATAGTAAAGCAGATGGAAGAGCTCGAAAATGACGCCAGAGAGGTAACTGGGAAATACCCAGACGGCCAAGATGTGTATGATCGAGTGCAAAAGCAGCATAGCGACACAGAAAAGGAAATGGATACTACAGAATTAGCATGTGCAGTGCAGGAAGCATGGGTAGACTCTAGCGCCAGAGCACCACATATGGATTTTTAGATTTAACGCTGGTGGTGCATTTGGCAGATATGGAGCTGGGATAGATTTATTGATAGCAGGTTCTCGGCAAACCTCAAATCTATCCTGCTCCGAGAATGCATCCTGCCTTGATTAACCATTATTGACTTCGGTCTATATTGGTCGAAATTTTTTGGTGTTTTTGGTCGGAGTGACGGGATTTGAACCCATGACCCCCAGTCCCCCAGACTGATGCGCTACCGGGCTGCGCCACACTCCGTCTATTTTGTTTATTTAATGAATACGCCATATTATTTGTCACAATCATAGTATTCAAAAAACTGCCTGTTTTCCAGTGCTTTTATTCCCTTGTGTCTAAATAATTGATATTTTATTAAATTATTAAGTTGACCAACTAACAGGTAAATAGTATGATCATGGAGAGATCAATTAATATATGAGAAAAACATGGAAACAGGCAATACACCGAAGCAAGGAGCAAGACCTAAGAAACCCAAAAGACAGCAGGAAAACCAGGAGATGCAACAAAATCCCGAAAGTGATTTGGGATTAGCGCTTAGGAAGAAAGGTGATCAGCTAGTAGGCACAAAGCATTT
>BLZN01000141.1 GCA_014132315.1 Rickettsiales bacterium
ACTTTCAGAGTCACGACCCTCATGCTCTGTATCGGTCTCTTTTGCTCGTTTTGAGCGAAACATATCAGCGCGCATCTCCTTCCAAGCTTCAGGAGTATAATCCTCTCCTGTGCTAACCTCCATAATGCCTTTTGCATACCAGGTTTCCGGACCACCCATTAAGTCCGTTCTATCAGAGTAATAATTACGCAAGGGGCTATTCTCTCCTTCCAGGCCCCCTAATAAAAGACGTGAGTACGCCGAAAATATATTTGCACCAGCTATAGAGTATAAAGGCTTTTCGAGGAGATAATAATTAACAGAATCTATAGCGAATGCAAGTGCCCTCAAAGGGAAACCTGCAACCATAATGGGCCCGCAAACAATCCAAGTGCCTAAGTTTAGATTTAGAGGTATTATAGTAATTGCACTGCACAACACACCGAGGACACCTAGCACAACGGTAGCTGCTGAAAGAGCAAAGGATATGGGCGCCCTAATAAGTGATACTAA
>BLZN01000142.1 GCA_014132315.1 Rickettsiales bacterium
ACTTTCAGAGTCACGACCCTCATGCTCTGTATCGGTCTCTTTTGCTCGTTTTGAGGGAAACATAACAGTGAGCATATCTTCCAAAGCTTCAGGAGTATAATCCTCTCCTGTTTTGGCTTCGACTAAGCCTTTTTCATACCAGCTGCCCTCCTTGTACATATTTTTCGCTCTATCATAATAAAATTTTTTACCAAAGAACGTACCCGGCTCCAATGTCGATAATGCCCTATATGTGAGATCCAAAGGCATACTTTCACCAGCTATAGGGCCCAAAAACTCGTTGCAGACACGATAATTAACAAAATCTAAACAACATCCAACCCCCCTTACAACGAACCCTGCGGCCAATAAGGGTGAGAAAATAGCCTTAATAATTAGGCCATCTCCTAAAATACCGTATATAACATTAGGTATTGACCCGAGCACTGAACCAAGAGCAGATAGCGCAACGGTAGCTGCTGAAAGAGCAAAGGATATGGGCGCCCTAATAAGTGATACTAA
>BLZN01000143.1 GCA_014132315.1 Rickettsiales bacterium
CTCAAAACGAGCAAAAGAGACCGATACAGAGCATGAGGGTCGTGACTCTGAAAGTGAGCTGCTTTCAAAAGAGTATGCAGAAAAGGAGGAAGCTGTTAATAAGGTTTTTGCATCGGAGAAGCTTAAGAGTCAGCGCCCAGGCCCAGAAGCACAGAAGAGCGACGACGGAAAAGACGGAAAAGGGCCTGGCAGACAATAGCTAGGCTTCTAGCTCAGCTGCAGATGTGTCAAATAAATATTGAGAGAGAGTATGGGCGAAGGTAATATATTTTATGGAGTTTGTATCATATTTATATCTTAAGAGACCGAGTGATGGAGTCTGTTTTTAAGGGCATGGTTGCGTTGCTATTATAGAAATACTCTATTCTTGAAAAATTAAATCAGCATTCTTAATTTTTAAAAGAATACTTTCGTTAATAGCTAAAATAATGTTATTATGAATTTTTTCATAAATGATTATTGACTATGACGGAGTATTTTTTAAAGATCTGTCAGACTAACAAAAAAGCATATTATTTTTATTATAATGGTATTGTTACGCCTGAAGATGCTCAGTATGAGGATACAGAAAATGTTGTGGCTAAATATAAGCCCTCAAAAAATGCTGATTCGATATTGATCGATGATAATGACAATCCCTTGGCTTTGCTGATTCCAAGCCTAAAGAAAATCAATGATTTTCCAACTATAGAACTGGTATTTCGAAGTAAATGCAAGTAACAATAACATCTCGCTGGTAACCAAAACCGGATTCTATACCGAGCCGTGCTATCCTTGTATGTCTTTCCAGACCGAGAATTATTCATCTTATAAGCAAGGCGCAGCACCTGCTGACCATAATTACTCTAATGATTTAGGTCCGCTTGAGGTGCTTAGCATTGCAGCCGATATTGCAACTGTTGCAGCGTTCATTGCATAATTTATGTTGTAGTACCTCAGAGTTATTACTATCATTGATTATATTAATAGTATTCTCATCATTCAGCTTTATGGGGTCTTATGGGCTTTGCCAGTCTTTTGGTGTTTGATATTGAGACTATTCCTGATGTTGATGCATGTCGCAACCTGATGGGTTTTGATCCTGAAGACAGAATTAGCGGACAGGAGGTGCTTGAGAATTATCATTTGGAAATTACGGATGGCAGGAATCCTTTTTTGCGCCAGTTATTTCACAAAGTTGTGGCGATTAGTTTTGTGGAGGCAGATATCTCTTCTGATGGTGATTATCAGCATTTCACCCTGAAAGAAGTGCGTTCCGGAGGAGAATTGGGCTACAGTGAACAAGAGTTATTGAGAGGTTTTTTTGCTTTTTTTGCCCGTAGGCAGCCGCGCCTGGTAAGTTTTAACGGCAGGACATTCGACCTGCCTGTGCTGAAATATCGCGCCATGGTACACGGAATTTCATGTAAATATTTATATAGCAGCGGCGACAAGTGGAATAATTATCTGAATAGATATAGTGCAGACTGGCACTGTGATTTGCTGGAGGCTTTGTCTGATTTTGGTGCTTCTGCTAGCGTTAGGCTCAGCGAGGTATGTGCGGTCTTTGGTTTACCCGGCAAGGTAGGCACTGTGGGGGCGGATGTTGCAAGGCTTTTTAATGAAGGCCAGGTGGAGCGGATTAGGAATTATTGCGAGACTGACGTGCTGAATACCTATCTGATATATTTACGTATGATGCATCATCAGGGTAAAATTAAGCTTTCTGGTTATAATAAAGCGATTGAGGATCTGCTAATGTATCTCAGCAAAGAAGGAAAGCAGCGCGAGCATTTGCTGGAATTTTATAATGCCTGGGAGGAGGCCTGCTCAGGAGATTTTTTTATTAAGCAGGGGCCTTCTGATGAAGAATAGTAGTATTATGTATATTTATAGTTTTTAGGGGTGATTATGACTGTAATGTCTATTCGCAATGCATTGTGCGACGCGATTCGGGAGGAAATGCGAGCTGATCCGAAGGTTTTTGTGATTGGCGAAGAAGTTGCGGAATATCAGGGCGCTTATAAGGTGACCCAGGGATTGCTGCAGGAGTTCGGCCCTGAAAGGGTCATTGACACTCCCATATCGGAGCATGGATTCGCCGGGCTTGCTATTGGTGCAGCATTTGCAGGCCTGAGGCCTGTTGTAGAATTCATGACTTTTAATTTCGCCATGCAGGCAATGGATCAAATTATAAACTCTGCCGCCAAGACCAGCTATATGTCCGGCGGTCAGCTGAATTGTCCTATAGTGTTTAGGGGGCCGAACGGTGCAGCAGCGAGAGTGGGGGCACAACACTCGCAATGCTATGCTTCTTGGTATGCACATATTCCGGGCTTGAAGGTTATTGCGCCTTATCATGCCAGCGACTGCAAGGCTTTGCTCAGGGCAGCCATACGTGATCCCGATCCGGTTATTTTTCTTGAACATGAGCTTGCGTATGGCCTGGAGCATGAAGTTTCTGATGATCCTGTTGATCAGATTTCGATTGGCCAAGCAAAGGTCTTGCGCAGGGGTCAGGATCTGACAATTATTGCGTTTTCTTTGCAAGTTCAGAATGCTCTTGCCGCAGCTGATATCCTGCAAAAGGAGCACAGCATTGATGTAGAGGTGTTAGATCTGTGTACTTTGAGGCCCCTTGACCTGAACACTATCATCGATTCAGTTAAGAAGACCAATCGTGCGGTTGCTTTAGAGGAAGGGTGGCCTTTTGCTGGAATTGGGGCTGAGATAGCTGCGCTTATTATGGAGGAGGCATTTGATTATCTCGACGCTCCAGTCGTGCGGGTTGCGGCAAAAGATGTACCCTTGCCTTATGCGGCCAATTTGGAGCAGGAATGTCTGCCGCAGGCGCAAGATATTGTGCATGCCTGCAAGAAAATTGCTGGTTATAAATTATGATATTAAATAATTTTTTTGTTTGATATTGAATTATATTTTATAATAAAGTTAATTATTTAGTAATCAGAGATTAAAATGGAACAAGATCAATATAAAAAAGATATGAAAAAATATAAAAGGAAGCTCGCTGCTGCACGAATGGGTTAGTTTGTTGCCTTTATAACAGGAGCGGTGCTTCCGTTTGCAGCATTCAAGTTTACAGACTATGGCCGTGTGGGAATGGCTGACTGTTGCTATTTTATGAGGAGGTGCGACTATAAAGTTCCTATCCTCCCTACCGGTGCATTTTTGTCCGCCGCTGGTTGTATTGCTGGCGGTGTTGCAACTGTAGGCTTACTACTGCTTGCCTGCTGCAGGTCCTTCCGGGCCTACAGTACATGAAGTGGGAAGACAAATATCAAGCAAAGGTAGAGAAGCTCAGAGCTGTCCAAGCTGCAATTGAGCCTTCAGCGCCCCCAGAGAGACCTCTTTCAACCTGGTATGCACGCGTCATCCCCTCCTTATAATCTGGATTTATTCCTCCGGGAACACTCAAGGCCCCTGCAGCGAGTAGATGCAGAGATTGTAGTAGGGTCACAGCAGAGAATAATAGGCATGCTGTTGGCCACCTTGATGCAGAGATGCGACCCTTCTCTGGCTGGGCGTATTTATTTATCTCTACGTGCAGTATCTTGCATTATTGATGATTGTTATAGAATCTGAAATATCAGGCTTGGATCAGCATAACACCGAGATGAATCAGGCGATTTGCTGATCTTGCCTACTATCTACCGTGTACAATTTATATTTATAAAGCTGTTAATATATTTCTATATTAACAAGTTTATAACTATAAAACGGCATTACTGCATCAAAGATTCTGTGCATAATGTTTTTATTTATAATATCTTAACTATAGATTATTATTTTTAAATTAATATTTCTTATGTTAATATATATTATATATGTAAATATAAACTTTTATGGACCCGGAATCAATCCAGCAAGTGGCTAAATTCAAGCTTGCAGCTTGGGGTACACTTGGTGTGCTATGCGCCATACTTGGGACGCCTTATATGCTTACAGAAAAGGCGCTGAGTTTTTTGGAAGATGCACTGGAGCGGCTATGGAGCGCTGCTAAGCGCGCGTCCACTCTATCTCTCGTGCCTATTATTGCTGCCGGGTTTGGCGTTGTTATGTCGTATATTGTTGTAGCTTGTGCCTTTCTTGCTTCCTTCTTCCCTGGCGTTCTTTTCGAGATGGCCGCTCGGGAGATGCTTCTTGGCCCGAGAGGCGCAGACAAAGATGCAGAATTGACTTTAGTAGAGCGTGCCAGATTTGAGCGAGATACAGGGGTAGAATATAAGTCGCTGGAGCAATCAGAGAAGGTAAGGAGCGAGTTGGCAGAATCAAAGGAATCCTCTCTCTGCGAGCAGCCTTCCCTACCACCCAAAGCACGTTCCAATGCCACACAAAATATAGACAACATGAGAAAGAAGGACGAATACCCCCCAGATGCAAAAATGCCAGCAGGTAAAATACATGCGATGAAGCATGGGCAGCGGCATAATGCTGAGAGATATTCAGGAATTCATGGGAAGCATTAAATAGCAATGTTTAGATCAATATATAGCAAATATTTTTTTATTAATGGAGGCTAGATATGTCAATTGGTATAAAAGTCAAAGGATTTTTTAAAGGTATTACAGCGTTTACAATGTGGTGTGCATTTAGGCCAATAACCAGCGGTTTGTTTGTAGCTGCCATATTGTCGCAGTTCATGGTCGCCCTGCCTTTTTTGTTGTGCAACCTGCCTTTCAAGAAGATAGCTCAGAACCCTGATTTATCAACTTTTGTCAAAGTCTTAACAGCTCCGCTTTGGTTTCCTCTTAGGCTCGCTGCTCTTGCTCTTGGCGCGCCTGCATTTATAGCAGCAGCTCTTGGGTCTAGAATCGACAAGATGACTGCTCCTATTATTGGTAATGATCTAATGTGGATTGGACACGATACAGTAACAGATAACGAGAAGACTTTATACGAAAAAGCAACTACATTATCCTGGTTTGCAGGTTGGAAAGAAATGTGGACCGGTAAGGAAATTAAGCTTACATTTGTACAAGAGGTGTTACAACAGCTGCAGGAAGAAGAGGAGCCCTTTTTAGGATCACACAAGCCAATTCTACTGGAAAACTCCATCATAAAAGGGGATGTGTATATAATAGAAGGCAAGGAGATAGCAATATTTAAGGATCCTATTGATATTTTAACACAGTTGCGTACTATGCATGAAGACTTGGGCAGGCATCGCACCAAAGCGCTACAAAACAAAGGAATATTTGAAGATGTGGCAAAGGATCATATCAAACAGATAAAGATCACATGCGAAAAGTATGAGGCTAATAATATAGCAAAGCCTTTATCTAATCATGGAATTTCATCTAATGATGTAGTAGTTGAATCTATAAAACTAGTCCTGCAAGATGCGCAAAGACTCGAAAATCAGTTTCAGCAGAATGCTGAAGCTCCTGATCACGAGGGAGCCGTTATGTCTAGGTAGAACAAATCTTGTTTGCGCCGTTGGCTTTTGCGCTGCATTCTCGGCTCTGCCTGCTATAAATTTAATTTATATATCATTTTATGATATATACTATATTAATTTTTAAGTTTTTTATATAGAGATTTGAGCTTGAGCATATTCATATCGCGGTTTGTTAAATTGCTGGTTATTCTCAAGCTTAAATGATATGGTAAACTTTACTTTGTTGCTTCATTCGGGTATGCATACATCATACAAATTTCATTTTTTATATCTCAGGTGGAGCTTGTGCTTTTTTAAAAAATATATTATTTTTTGTTACTGGGGCGATTAGCTCAGTTGGTAGAGCATCTCGTTTACACCGAGAGGGTCGGCAGTTCGAGTCTGTCATCGCCCACTATTTTTGTTGATATGATTAAAATTATTTTGCCGGACGATTCTGCGAGAATTTACGACGACGTGATCACGGGATTTGAGCTGGCCTCCTCCCTGGCTCTTTCTTCTGATGCTGTTGCAGTGAAAATTGATGGAGAATTAATAGATTTATCTGCCCGGATTAATAAAAGTTGTAGGGCCCAGATCATTACTTTCCGTGACCGGGAGGGCTTGGAAATTATTCGGCATGACGCCGCTCATATAATGGCAGAGGCAATCAAGGAGTTATATCCCGGCACCAAGTTGGCTATAGGCCCGGTGATTGAGGATGGGTTTTATTATGATTTTGATTGCCCGCACTGCATTAGCACAGATGATTTGCCCGAGATTGAAGCCAAGATGCATAAGATCGTGGCCCGAGCAGAAAGGTTTGTACGTCGCGAGATAAACAGAAGTAAGGCAATAAACTTATTTAAAAAATTAAAAGAAGATTATAAACTTGAAATAATATCTTCTATATCGCCGCATGAGGAGGTGAGTGTCTACAACCAGGGAGATTTCGTTGATTTATGCAAAGGACCTCATTCCCCAAACACTAGCAGATTGAAGGCCTTTAAGCTTCTAAAGGTGGCGGGTTCGTACTGGCGCGGTGACTCGAGGAACAAGATGCTGCAGCGCATTTATGGCACTGCCTGGGCGGATCAGAAGGATTTGGAGGCTTATCTTGAGCGTTTGGCCGAAGCAGAAAAGCGTGATCATAGAAAAATAGGACAGGAGCTGGGCTTATTTCACCTCCAGGGGGAGGCCCTAGGCCAGGTATTTTGGCATCCGAAAGGTTGGACGATCTATAGGGCTCTGCAGGATTACCTGACTGCCAAACTGGAGCAAGATGGATATTTTGAGGTCAGCACACCGCTTTTGCTGGATCGCAGTTTGTGGGAGAAATCTGGCCATTGGGCTAAGTTCAAGGAAAATATGTTTATCAGCGAGGCAGACGAAAAAGTTCTGGCAATCAAGCCGATGAGCTGTCCATGTCATGTGGAGATTTTTAAGTCCGCGATCAGGAGTTATCGTGATTTGCCTATGCGCATGGCGGAATTCGGCCACTGCCACCGCAACGAGCCTTCTGGTGGGCTGCATGGCCTGATGCGAGTACGAGGCTTTGTTCAGGACGATGCACATATTTTTTGCACCGAAGAGCAGATTGAGGAAGAAACTATAAGATTTTGTAAGTTGCTTTATGCTGTTTATCGGGATCTGGGGTTCAGTGAAATTTCTGTGAAGTTTGCTGATCGTCCCGAAAAAAGAGCAGGCAATGATGGGGTGTGGGATCGGGCTGAGGCTGCGCTGGCAGAGGCAGTTGCTGCCACTGGGATAGAATATTCCATGAATAAAGGAGAGGGGGCTTTTTATGGCCCGAAGCTGGAGTTCGTCTTGAAAGACGCCATAGGCCGCGACTGGCAGTGCGGTACTTTGCAGGTTGATTTTGTCCTGCCACAGTCTTTGCAGGCGCATTATATTGGTCCAGACGGCAAAAAACATCATCCTGTAATTTTACACAGAGCGATTCTTGGCACTTTTGAGCGTTTTATCGGCATACTCATAGAGCAATATTCCGGCAAGCTGCCCATGTGGCTCGCGCCGGTGCAGACGGTGGTGATTAACATCAGCGGCAGCTCTGATGAATATGCTCAAACTGTTTTTGGCTTGCTCAAGCAGTGGAAGATCAGGGTGGAGCTGGACATAACCAGCGAGAAGACGAGCTATAAAATCAAGAAATATAGCTTGCTTAAAGTGCCGCTTATTTGTATAGTTGGCAATAAGGAGGCAAATAGCTCAACCGTGACCTTACGTCGTTTAGGCTCTAAAGCTGTGGAGCTTGTTGATTTAGATAAGCTCAGGTTTATCATAGCTCAAGCTACTGCTTTACCTGGTTTAGAAGAAGTAAATAATTAGATGGCGACAACTAAAGAGCTTAACATAAACCATAAGATCAAGGCTAAACAAGTGCGCTTCATCGACGCAGATGGCAAAATGGTTGGTGTTGTTCCTCTAAGTGATGCCTTGGATGCGGCACGGGAGTTAGGACTTGATTTAGTTGAGATAAATCCCAATTCTGATCCTCCTGTATGCAAAGTTATTGACTATTCTAAGTATAAGTATACACAGAACAAAAAGACCCAAGAATCAAAAAAAAAACAAAGACAGACTCGCTTGAAGGAGATAAAGTTACGCCCCAATATTGGTGTCCATGACTATAATATCAAACTTAAGAGTGCGCATAGCTTTATTCAGGCCGGGGACAGAGTTAAGGTTTCTGTGCGCTTTAGGGGCCGTGAAATGTTGCATCAAGATATAGGTAGGGCTTTGCTAAAAAGATTGGAGGACGATCTGAGTGACATTGCCAAGCCAGAAGCAGCAGCCAAGCAGGAAGGAAAGCAGCTGATTTTGGTGCTTATTCCAGCTAAATAAAGTTTTATGAGGATGGTTTATTCCAAGAGTAAAAGATATGCATATTTTTTGTTTGTTATTGGTGTTATTTTTGCTGCAGTCTTGTGGTCAAGATCCTGCTATCATTCTGCTAAAAGGCGAGAATTATTACGGTAGAGATAATAATTTGTCAGGCACAAAACACGATGCCTATAATGCAAAAAAAGATAAGCAGCATGCCCCTTTTGGCAGAATAAAGGTGCAAGACTTATCAAAATAAATCACTTTTTAAGTTCACGCCCTCTAATTCTATCCAAAAGGGGCATGCAATTTTTGCTTGCTGGGTTGCGTTATATGGGTGGTTTGTTATTCTGTTAGTATTTTTCTGTGTTCATGCAAAGCTCAGCTGATGCTTTTATATATTTTCTTTGGCATATACTGCTATTTACTATGTTTCCTTTTGCTGAATATTCTATATTGCAGTACTGCGCTTTTCGTTTGGCCGCCTTCTATCCCAAGCAGCAGAAAGTCTAGGAAGTCTATTGCAGATCTTGTTAAAGATTATGTTGGCAGTGAGAGCGATTTGAGCATAGTGGATCTGGGGTGCGGATTTGGCAGCCTGCTTTTTCATGTCGCTAAACTCTTCCCTAGGAGCCGTCTTGTTGGTTATGAGATTTTAAAATTACCATATTTTCTCTGCAAGCTGCGAGTATTTTTTGGCGGTCATAGCAATATTGCTTTGCTTAATGAGGATTTTTTTGCTACTAATTTTGCGGATTTTGACGTAATCTTGTGTTTTTTGCATAGATATACTAATGAAAAATTGAGCTCTAAGCTAGCTAGTGAAGTGAAGCGCGGATGCATAATTATCAGTAGTCACTATGAAATTCCAGGCTGGCTGCCTGTTAAGATTATAACTATAAGAGATATCTTTTTTAAGAAGTATATCTATTTATATAAAAAATAAATTTGCTGCAGCTCAAAATTTTTATTTTGTGGAATTTTGCTTAAATATTGCAGAATAATAATTTAGCTCTAAAAAGCTCTAAAACTAAAATTACTTGCTAGACCAGAGCAAGAGATGGATATATTTAAAATAATTAACAAAGAATAGGATAATAAATATCACTAATGCTAAAATTAATTTTTAATCAACAGAGTGCGTTTCTTGATGAACCCAAAATACCCTGTGCCTTTAAAGTAATGCTGGATAGGCTTATGTTGATTCTACAGCTGCAATAGAATGAATTCATTGATGCAGCATATTTTAAGTCTTAATTTAAAAGACATAGGGCAAAAAAAGGTGCATGCATATGTTGCTCTTTCAATTGTTATTTGCTGCCTACCTCCTTTCTCCAAACAGTGTTAACAAGCTGACAAATAGGTTAATAAAATCCATATATAGGTTTAACGCGCCAATCACAGCAAATTTCTGCGCTGCCTCTTGGTTGCCGCCTAACTGATAATAAATTGATTGAATTCTCTGAGTGTCATATGCCGTGAGTCCTGCAAAAACTACTACACCAATAGCGGATGTAGCAAAATGCAACGCTGAGCTATGCAGGAATAAATTTATCACTGAGGCGATAATCAGCCCTATCAGTCCCATAAATAAAAATGCACCCATGCCCTGCAGTGATTTTTTTGTGGTGTGGCCATATATTGCCATGGCACCGAAAATGGAGGATGCAATAAAGAAAACTCTTGCGATGCTGAGGCCGGTGTATATTAGAAATATCACGGATAGTGACAGCCCCATCAGTGCTGAGAAAAGCCAAAATAGATATTGCGCTGTAGATGGCCTCATGGTGCGTATTTTGAATGATAGGCCAACAGCGAGAAATATTGGTGCAAGCCCAACTATAATGTGCATTCCGGTTGCGTGCAAGGTATGCATCAGGGGCTGAGATGTTGAGGCAAAATAAGCCACTATTGCAGTGACGCCCAAAGCAGTGCACATATACTGATACACTCCTAGCATGTATTGACGGAGTCCCTGATCGTAGGCTTTTGCCGCAAATGTATTATGCGTTTCTCTAGTGAAGTCCATATGTATCTCTCTTTATTCGCTTTTGTAGGTAATTATAGCGCTGATCTGGATTATTTTCAATAGAATATAGCTGGTTTTTTTAATTAATGTTTTTTTAAATACCATGGCCATATAAATAGCTGCTGCAAGTCATTTGGCGCTATATGAAATTACTCAGAAAATCAGGATTCAGTTTAGTGGAAATAGCGATAGCTTTGGTGGTGGTGGCTTTGCTTGTTGCTGGTTCAAAAGGCTTGGTATCGGGCCAGCTTGATCACTATAAAACGCAAACCACGAACAATAAGCTGCGCGCCATAGAAGAGGCTATAGTTTTACATAAGGAGAAAAGTGACCTTCTGCCTTGTCCTGCGTTTTTTAGCGCCCCAGCTACGGATAAAGGAGAAGCTGCATCTGGCGGCTGTGATGTAGATCCAACACGAAACAGCATCTGCACAGGCAATGCCCTTCATTGTTCGGGCAATGTTGTTATCGGGCTTGTCCCATACAGCACTTTAGGGATGAGCAGAGCAGACACTGTGGACGGATGGGGAAATAGGATTATTTATGCAGTGGATAAAAAATTTACCACGGATTTCGCAACCAAGGCAGGAGACATTACTCTTGTAGATATTGAAGATAATGTGGTGGCAAATTCTGATACTATGGGCGGAGTAGTGTTTGTTTTGTTTAGCCATGGCAAGAACGGTGCCGGGGCTTATAAGGGAGATATGATATTTGACGAGAAATGCGCCAGATCGATGAAGGATTATGAGAATTGCAACCGTGATGCTACGTTTCGTGTGACGCTAAATAATAAACATCTTGAGGATTTTGATGATATTGTGATCTGGCGCACTAAGAGCAGTCTGCAGTAGGCCCCAGAGATTGGGGTTGCAGGATTTATCTGATAAGGTCGCCCATAAACATCGCAAGCATGATAAACATGGATAATGTCTATGAGCCTGGCCTATTTTTGCTATGGTTTTTAACTCGTTTTATCTTTCTCTGGAGCTGCAACACTCCATATAGCAGCGCTTCTGCAGTTGGGGGGCATCCTGGGACGTAGATATCAACCGGTATGATCCTGTCGCATCCTCTCACCACTGAATAAGAATAGTGATAATATCCTCCTCCGTTAGCGCAGCTGCCCATTGATATCACATAGCGGGGTTCTGGCATTTGGTCATATACCTGTCTGAGTGCCGGGGCCATCTTGTTGGTTAGTGTGCCTGCCACTATCATCACATCCGATTGTCTGGGGCTTGCGCGGAATATTGCGCCGAAACGATCCAGATCATAGCGGCTTGCTGCGGTATGCATCATTTCAACCGCACAGCACGCAAGGCCGAAAGTCATAGGCCAAAGCGAGCCCGTGCGCGCCCAGCTGACCAAATCCTCTATCTTAGCCAGAACATAGCCTCGATTGCTAGATTTGCTCTGATCTAGCAACATTTTATCTAGATCCGTGACCATTTCTATTCCCATTCTAGCGCTCCTTTTCTCCATTCATATATCAATCCTATGGCCAGAACCACTAAAAACACCAACATTGACAGCAAGCCGGGTAGCCTAGTTTCTTTTAGGGTAATGGCCCAGGGGATCAGAAATGTTATTTCCAGATCAAAGATGATAAAAAGCATGGCTGTTAGATAAAAGCTGATGTTGAAGGTGCCTCTTGTGTCTCCCTTTGGGTCAAAGCCGCATTCATAAGTTGATAGTTTTTTCCTATCTGGTTTTTTTGGTGCAAAAAAGGAAGGGATGAGCACCAGCGCTATCGCTATGATAGATGCCAGGCATATAAAGACCAATATTGGCAGATATTGATGCACAGACTGCATATAATAATTTGTCTAAAATTTGCCAATTATTATATTTTGTTTATTGTGTTTGGTCAAGCAAGCGTGGAGTAAATTCAGATTTATGGATTTACTTTTTATTTACAGGTTATGCTGTATGGAGCGGATATTTGATCGTGGATTAGTTAAGAAGCATCGGGAGCGCGCTGCGCGGCTTATTGGGCAGCACGATGATTTACTGCGTATTATTGTTGATAATTTGCTGGATAGAATCAGGGATATCCAAGGCAGCCTGCAGCACGTGCTTGATTTGGGTTGTCATAGCGGACAGCTAAGCAGGGCGCTTGGCACTTTGCCAAATATTTCGAGGATATTGAGCTGTGATATTTCTAATGCCATGGTCAGAAAGGCGCCTGGCTTGAGAGTGGTTGCTGACGAGGAATTTTTGCCTTTTGGGGCGGAAAAATTTGATTTGGTAGTGAGTGCAATGAGCTTGCACTGGGCGAATGATCTCCCTGGTGTTTTGCGACAGATTAGGTGCATCCTCAAAAAGGATGGGATATTTATTGGCACGTTGTTTGGTGGTAGGACTTTGCAGCAGCTGAGACGAGCCATATTGGATTCTGAGCTGCGTCTGCGTCTGCCTTCTTTGCCGCGTGTTTCACCGTTTATTGACATAAAAGATGCGGGGATGCTGCTGATGCGTGCGGGTTTTGATATGCCTGTGGCTGATTCTGAAGATATTTTTATGGATTATGATAACATTCTGGATTTGTGCCGGGAGCTGCGCGGCATGGGAGAGACCAATGCATTGCAAAAAATGAATATAAGCTTTGCTACAGCGTGTGCCGTTAGGGCTCTTCTCAAGCAGAATCTTCCAATTTCTACTCAATTTGAGGTGATTACTATGTTTGGCATAAAGAAATGAGATTATCTTGCTTGTGATACTGAGATGGCTGTGCTTGTTTTATAGCTGAGTTTTATCTATTATTTAACCTTAGGATTCTTAAGTGTGAACAAATGCGTTTATCTGCATATTATCTACCTACCTTAAAGCATATAAGTGACTCTGAGACGCTTATATCTTATGAATATTCAATCAGGGCTGGCTTGGTGAGACAGCTCACCGCGGGTATTTATAGCTGGTTGCCGCTTGGGTTAAAAGTTTTGAACAAAATACAGCACATAATCCGTGTTGAGATGGAGAGGATTGGCGCGATCGAGATGCTGATGTCCTGCATCCAGCCGGCTGATCTCTGGCAGCAGTCGGGGCGATATGATAGCTATGGCAGCGAGATGCTGCGGATCAGAGACCGTCATGATCGAGATATGCTTTTTGGTCCAACTAATGAAGAGGTTATTGCTTCTGTTTTTCGTGCCACCATATCCAGCTATAAGGAGCTGCCAAAAAACCTATATCATATTCAGTGGAAATTCCGCGATGAGATCAGGCCTCGTTTTGGGGTGATGCGAGGTAGGGAATTTCTGATGAAGGACGGATATAGCTTTGATTTGGATTATCAGGGTGCCCTTGCGAGCTATAACAAAGTCTACGGGGCTTATTTGCGTATTTTCAAGGCGATAGGGCTTTACACAGTGCCTGTTCGAGCGCAAACCGGACCGATTGGCGGGGATCTGAGTCATGAATTCGCAATTGCTGCTGCTGGAGGCGAAAGCAAAATTTATTATGACGGCGCTATTGATGAATTTTTATCCTCCGCTGATGTTGATATGGAAGATGATCTGGCAAAGCTACGGAGTTTTTATGCCGTTGCGGACGATATGCATGATCCTGCCTCTTGCTCTGTTCCACCGGAAAGATTGCGCACGATGAACGCGATCGAGGTGGGGCATGTTTTTTATTTTGGGACGAAATATTCTGAGCCTATGCAGGTCAAAGTGAGCGATAAATCTGGACAGCAGAGCCTTGTGCATATGGGTTCCTATGGGATTGGGGTCTCGCGTCTGGTGGGAGCGATCATTGAGGCGAGCTACGATGATAAGGGTATTATCTGGCCAGAATCTGTCGCCCCATTCAAAGTTGGAATATTGAATTTGAGAACCGGAGATAAGCGTTGTGATCAAGCTACACAGAAGATTTATCAGCATTTGCAGGCAGCAGGAGTGGAGGTATTATACGATGATACAGATGAGAGCGTTGGCAGCAAATTTGCCCGCATGGACCTGATCGGCCTGCCTTGGCAGATAATCATTGGCAAGGATCTGGTTGTGCACTCTGCTATCAGTCTCAAAAGACGCAAGGATGGGCATGTTTATAACCTAAATTTAGATTCTGCTGTTGAGCAAATATTAAATATTTGGAAAGATTCGACAGATTAAAAAGATCCTAAAAATTTTTGAGCAATGAGCAGCACGGAGTATTTATGGGGCATTTACCTAAGAAGCTATTACCATTTTTTTGGCATTTTCTTAGGTCATACAAACTTATCTTATCCATTATGATCTTACTTGCCTTGATCAATTCAATGGATCGTACTGTTGTTCCATATATGTTTAAGCTTATTATCGATAAAGTAACCGGTTTTGCTGGTGACAGTAGCCAAGTATTTGATGAAATACGTTTTGTAGTTCTCCTTACGGTTTTACTCTGTGCTGTTTTAGAAGTTTCTCATCGAGCTCTTGGGTTTATGGCTGTGGCTATAATCCCTAAGCTCCAAGTCAAAATAAGAGCAAAGATGCTTGAATATATACTCTCTCATTCAATGAAGTATTTCCATGCGAATTTTGCAGGTAGCGTGGCAAATAAAATTGCTGATATGGCTAACAATTTTAATCAAATAATCACTCTTGTGATGAATGTTTTTGTTCCCATCTCGTCAGCTGTAGTGGTTTCTACAGTATTGCTGTGGAGCGTTGATACAATATTTGGCATATTTTTTTTAGTTTGGTTTATATTGCACATAGGATTTACTCTTTTTGCATATAGGAATGTAAGGCCTCATGCGTCTACTTATGCACATGCAAGAAGTAAATTGCATGGTGTGATTTTGGATATTATCAATAATATTCTCACGGTTAAGTTTTTTACTCGCAGCAGTTTTGAGTTAGATTATGCGCATAAATATCAGCATGACCTGATGACCAAAACCAGGATATTTAACTTTTATCTAGAGAAGGTCAGGTCGGTGCTGGCTGCACTTTCTGTATTAGAGCTGGCATTTGTGATATATTTCGCCGTGAGGGGATGGCAGGAGGACTTGGTCACTTTAGGTGAGCTGATATTTATTTTTAGTATCATCGGCAACATGCTGATAATGGTTTGGTGGATAACTTTTGAGATTGGGGTATTATTTGATTATATTGGCGTGTGTCATCAGGCTCTGGATGTAATCAGGCAGCAGCACGAGCTAGTTGATAGACCTGGAGCTAAGCCATTGCAGATCAGCAAGGGCGAGATAATTTTTAATAATGTAACCTTTGGCTATTCGGCTGGCGAAAATGTTTTTGTGGATAAAAATATCTTAATACAAGGAAAAGAGAAAGTCGGGCTGGTGGGGGCCTCTGGTAGCGGCAAAAGCACATTTATCAACCTCATTTTGCATAATTATGAGCCTCAGGCAGGGCAAGTGCTGATTGACAGGCAGGATGTGAGGCATGTTACCCAGGATTCTTTGTATCAAAATATCATTGTTATTCCGCAGGATGCCAGCCTGTTTAATCGCACCATTAGGGAGAATATTCTTTATGGTAATCCTGAGGCTGGCGAGGCAGAGCTTGCCGAGATAGCCAAAGAAGCGCAGTGCCATGATTTTATTGTTGCTCTGAAAGACGGCTATGATACTGTGGTTGGCGAGAGAGGGGCCAGGCTCTCTGGCGGCCAGAAGCAGCTCGTTGCGATTGCACGCGCTATGCTTAAAGATGCCAGTATTGTGATTATGGATGAGGCTACTTCTGCATTGGATCCAGTGACTGATGAAAAAATTCAGCAGAGTCTTGGTCGCCTTATCAAAAATAAAACCGCGATTATAATAGCGCATAGACTTTCTACCTTGCTGAATGTAGACAGGATTTTGGTGTTTGATGGCGGCAGGATAGTTGAAGACGGCAGCCATTCTAGTTTGTTGGCTGCAGATGGATATTACACACGTCTATGGAAGGCGCAGTGTCTGCTTCCTGAGTTCTGAGTTTATATTTTTCATCCCCATTGTTGCTTATGGGCGCAGTTTTTGCTAGACAGGAATACTGATCAATGCTCTTTATAAACTTATATTTGAAGATTTGTTTTGCATAGCTATAAAACAGTTATTTGCTAGAATTTATGCATAAAGTAAAAAAGATAAGAAAATGAGAATTTGTTAGGGATGGTTGGCTATGCATTATTTGGCTATTGTATATTATCAAATTGTTTTATATATTATTAATTTTTTAATAAAATTTAGTGTATCAACATCAAGATATTAATTTATTATCTGAGGTGATAGGGTATAATTTTCAAAATATTAATATTTTGAAGGAAGCTCTGACTCATCCTAGTTGCAAAAGCGAAGACCAAACCGGAGAATTACGTGATTATCAGAGATTGGAGTTTTTGGGAGACTCGGTGCTTTCTTTGATCTCGGCCGAGATATTGCTAAATGCCTTTCCTGATTCAAGTGAGGGGAATCTTGCGAAGAGACAGGTTGCCTTGGTGTGCGGTGATACTCTTGTGAAAGTAGCTAAGAAGATTGGACTGGGTAATTTCATGATAATGACCGAGTCTGAGGCTGCCAACGGCGGCAGAGAGAGCGCCAATAACCTTGAGAATGTGCTGGAGGCGCTAATTGGCGCCATTTATGTGGATGGCGGGATGGAGGCGGCAAAATCTTTTGTGCGGAAATATTGGCAGCAGCAGGCGCTGGGAATGAAGGTTGCCCCCAGAGAACCCAAAACCTCCTTGCAGGAATTGCTCCAGGAGCTTGGGAAGGCCCTGCCTGAATATAGGCTGATTGAGCGAGCTGGGCCCCCGCATGCCCCAATTTTTACTATTGAGATTTTTGTTGATGGTGTCAGAGGATTTAGAGCGCAAGGCCGCTCGAAAAAGCTCGCAGAACGCAAGGCGGCCGCCCTCATGCTAGAATATCTTGAGGGTTCTTCCATATTTCGCTGAAGATCACCGATTGATCGCTAATTGATTGTCAATAAATTTGAATTTTGCTCCTTGCTGATGATCGCCCTATTGCCCCGTATCCTTACTTTTCCGGTGGCGATCAGCTGGATTGCGAGGCAATAACATTTATGCTCAGCAGCTAAAATCCTATTCGATAGGCTCTCCACGGTGTCATTGTTCATCGTTGGCACTGCGGCCTGCAGTATGATCGGGCCTGAGTCAATTTCTGGATAGACATAATGCACGGTGCAGCCTGTGAATTTCACTCCCGCTTCCAGGGCCTGTTTTTGGGCAGCCAGCCCCTTAAAAGCAGGCAGCAAAGACGGATGGATATTAATCATTTTATGCATCCATTTGCCCACCAGCTCCGGCCCTATTATTTTCATAAAACCCGCCAGGCACACAAGATCTACCTGGATTTGTTGTAATATATTATTTATCTCTTCATCAATTTTATTGTTACTAATCGTAAAATTTTTAATATTTTCCCTTGCTGCGATGTCAAGCCCTCCTGCTTTTGGGTTATTCGAAACCACGCAGGCAACCCTTGCAGGAAAATTTTCTTGCTTGCAGCTATTGATTATTGCCTGCAGGTTAGATCCTCTGCCGGATATCAGCACGGCTAGATTTATCTTGTGCATAGGCGCCTATAGAGTTATGTTGCTTAGATTCAGCATCCCCATGAGAAAAATCAATCTATAGCTTAGAATCATATGCTCGTGTTTGGCTTTAGTTAAATTAACCCTGGTGGCAAACAACTCTCTCTCTGCATCCAGAATATCCAGCATTGTCTTTGTTCCTAGGTCATATTCTTGTTGCGTTGCTAAGAGGGCAATCTGCGCGGCATTTATGGCATCTTGCGAAGATTTTATCGCAGATTTCGCCACCTCTATGTTTTTCCATGCCACCGTGACTGCTTTTTTGATCGTACGTGCAGCATCGAGATATTCATATCTAGCATTGCCAGCGTTGTGTTTTGCTTCACTGATCTTCCAGATGTTGCTGCCACCTTTATTTAAAATTGGAAAGCTAACATTTAGGCTAACGATTTGTTTATCCATATTCTCTTTGTTGTCAAATGTGGCCGAGAAGCTAGCGCTTATTGTTGGAAGCAATCTCGCGCTTGCGCTTTTGGCACTCAGCTGAGCTGCCTTTTGCCTGGAATTAGCAGCACCCAGCGCATAGTTGTTTCTGCTGGCGGTCTCTACTGCATCTTCTAGCTTCGCTGGTAGTTGCGGCATGTTTTGCGGCATCTCTAAATTTATCGGCTCTTCTCCGATGATTTGCTGATAGCCAGATTCCGAGGACGTGACTGCTGCTGCTGCTCTTAGTTTTTCTGATATTGTGGCCGAGAGCCTAGATTGGGCAAACGCGAGGTCTGTTCTGGTTGCGTCGCCTAGGTCATACCTTGCCTTAGCACGCTCCTGATATTGCTCTAATGTCCTGACATTATGCTCATTTAATTTGTAGATCTCGCGGTCTCTTATAACCTCCAAATACGCAGATATTGCCTCAAATAACACCTCCTCCTCCTTGAGGAGAATCTGCGCTTTTTCTGCATTTAGGGCCTCTTTGGCTGCGTGATATTGCCCAATGAGCTCTCCCCCTCTAAACAGAGTTTGCTCCACTGATACCTGCATGTTTTTGAATTCGCCGCTTGTTTTGCCTACCTCGCTGTTTCCTTGGCTATAGCCTATTCTCACATCAGGCAAAAATACACTGAAGGCTTGGTCTTGCAAAGATCTTTGGGCTGCATATTTTTCTCTTCCTGCCAAGATTTTCGGATTATTCTTATAGGTTTTTTGCAGCGCACCCAGCAAGTTTTCTGCATGCACAAAATTAGAGAGAGTCACCACTGCAAAAAAAACCAGTTTATAGCACATTTGCTAATCGGACTTTGAGAATTATCCGATTATATCAGCAGCCGGGCTTATCTGCAAATTAATAAGTTCTCATAATTAATGGTTGCGCCCTGTGCCTTGAGATTTGCTCGTTTGCACTCTTTCAGCATGACTCGTCTTATCAGTGCCTTCCTGCACTGCGTTATGAGCTTCCTCAAATAATTGTCCATGCTCACTGATTAGTTGCTTTTGCATTTCTTCCTCAGATGCAATTTCCTTATCTATTTCTCGTTCGCTTTCTCGTGCCGCAAGGAACTTTCTAACGCCATTGCGCAGCTTATCAAGGCCTTTCAAAGATATTGATGAATCGCTCAATCCTTCTCTTACCATATCAATCCATCCTTCCTTTGATCGCGATGGATCAAGGCTACTGGATACAGCATAAGCAATTGCAAGACTCCCTTGAATTACATCTAGAATAGCATCCATTTTATTATTCCAATCTAAATCTTTTTCATACTTCAAGGTCTCGATTTTGCTTCTTCTGTCATTCGCGCTACCCTTGAATTTCTATCATTTCTGAAATAAGTAGCTTTTGCCTTTGTTCAGTATCTTCATGTGTCATTCTTCGCTCACATTTAAGTTACTTAACGATAGTGTAGCAGTAAAAGCTAATTATTCCTAGATGAATTAGAATGACACTACATAATCAAAGGCTGCCGAGATATTAAACTGCTGTTTCGCGATGAGAATCAATCTGCTGATTAGGCCTGCTAGGATCCACAGAGTGATAATTTGCTCTGCCAGTTTGTCTTTCTGAAGTTGCTCCTTCCAATGTCCCCGTCGCTTCTGCATTCATTCTATTAGCATTTTGCAATTCTGTTGTTGATTGTGCTGCTCGAGCTTCCGCTTCTTCCCTGAGATGCTGTAAACGCTCGTAAAGAGCATAGCGCTCCTTTTCCTTTGGAATAAGCTCCTCATCTATTTCTTCGAGCTCCTTGTATTTCTTTCTTGTCTCATTTGCATCTTGGTAAGTATTTTCAGATACTGCGAGTGCAACTGTTAATACAAGTGCAGTTTTTTCTAAGCATCATCGTAATCATTAGACAGCACACCGGGCATTGGTGCTATAGAGCCGACAATATCTGCAAGCTTCGCAGATGCAAGACCATAGAGACAGCCTGAAGCTAAAGCTTCTTAACAAATATCAACTATTTAACCAATTTTGGCATCTGTCCAAAGCGCAGCATATCATGTAAGGCATATTAAGCTTTGGTTACTTTATTAACAAAGCGCTACTCAATTAATTCTTCAATGGATAAAATAAATTTATTACTAAATCTTGCCAAGTCATTAAATAAATTTTTGGTGTTGTGTTGCAGCGCAATGCAAGATAAAAACGCAGGTATTGTGGTTAAAATGCTTAGCATTGTCAGCAGCAACCCTACGGAGATAACATTTGTTGTTGCCTGGACGCTGTGCAGCATTGAGGATACTATCCCAAAGATGCCTACCAGGGGTGCTATAGCGCCAATTGCAAGGAGTATGCTGATATATTTTTCAGTGAGCAGCCTGGCCTTATTAGATGTTAATTTTATGCTATTTTTAACATATTCTTGCAGGCTATAGCTCTTGCTGGTTTTTCTGTTATATGCCTTTATGGAGTCAATTCCTGCAACTAGCACTTCTGCAGCGATGCAGCCTTTAAGGCTTCTTGCATGATAGTATATACGGTTAGTTGATTTATTAGAATGCAATTCTTGCTCCAGCGCCCCCATCATTTTTTTTTGCTTACTTATACTGATAATGTTTTTTATGATAGCGCTCCAGGAGTATACAGACATCAGTATTAGCGCCATACTTATTAATTTAATGTTCAGGCCAGAATCTAAAAATATGCTATACAAGGAGGTATTTGGCATTTTATCTTGCTCTAATTAATATATGCATTATTGAGGTCGGTTTTTCTCGTGAGGTTTCTAGAATTTTTAGGACTCCTAGAGTCACTGATATTCCCAGCATCATTGTTCTTTTTGCGCCTGGCAACGTTGAGCTTTAACGCTTCTTCAAGTTTTTTTGTGCACCTTTTATCCCTTAGCATATCTAAGCGTTTACTACTTGTTTGTTTATTATCCTAGTTATTATGAGCTGCTGAATAATAGAGAGTATATTACTCCATGTCCAGTAGATAATCAACCCTGCTGGGAATGATGAAAAAACAAATACGAGCACAAAAGGTAGCATGGTGATTATTCTTGCGTGCGTAGGATCCTGGGGGGCAGGATTGAATTTTTGCTGGATTATCATGGTGCAACCCAAGATCAGGGGCCATGCTCCTATCTCTAAAAATGGCGGCAGAGTTATCGGCACTAGGCCGAAGAGATTAAATATATTGGTTGGGTCGGGCGCAGACAGATCCTTGATCCAGCCAAAGAACGGCGCATGGCGCATCTCTATTGTGATGAATAAAACCTTGTAAAGCGCGAAAAATATAGGGATTTGCAGGATTACCGGCAGGCATCCCGAGAGCGGATTAACCTTGTGCTTTTTCATTAGCGACATTATTTCCTGATTTGCGCGCATTTTGTCTTTGCTGTACGTTTTGTGCGCTTGTTTGATTTTGGGCTGTATTTTTTTCAGGTGCTGCATAGATCTATAGCCTTTGTTTGCCAGAGGCAGCATCAGTGTTTTGACACAGACAGTGAGCAGCAGGATTGCTAACCCAAAATTGCCCAGCAAATTATGAAAATAGCGCAGCAGAATAAATATTGGCTTGGTTATGAAATAGAGATATCCAAAATCTACTGCATGGTCAAACAAAGCAACATTCAAGGATTTTTTATAATCATCAAGTAGGCCAAGCTCCTTGGGCCCTGCAAATGCATAGCTCGTGAAAACCTGAGTTTTTCCGCTTGGTATTGCAGTGTTGTGCGTAGCAAAATTAACCTGGAATTTGTCCCAATCTCCCTGTTTTTTATGTTGGAGTTTTGCGTTGATTTTGTAGTTTTGCTCGGGTATTAGGGCGGTGAACCAATATTTATCACTGAAGCCCACCCAGCTTTTGTTAGGACTCTTGTCAAGTTTAAAGTTTATTGGCTCTTTTGCTTTAGCGAGCGTGCTGTATCCTTGCTCAATTATGGAATTATTTATTGCTCCTACAAAGCCTTCATGGGAGATTTTATAAAAATTTTGGTTAATATCTTTATTCCTATTGATCCGGCCATAGTTTATTATATTGATTGTCTCTGCGGTTGGATTGGTGATACTTTGCTGAATTTTAAACATATAGTTGTTGTCAAGCGAGATTTTGACACCAAAAATAACCTCTGCTTCGTTTTCCCAGGTCAGATTCACCTCGTCTTTTGCCCCCAGGATTTGTTTGTCGGCAGACCAGATGCTCTCTTGATTAGGCAGTCCCATTTGATCTTTAGATAGCCAGCCAAACTCAATGAAATAAGAATCTTCAGTGTTGACAGGTGAAAGCAGATTGATCCCAGGGGCATCTTCCGCCACAGACTCTTTATATTTATTCAGCCGCAGATCGTCTATTTTCAGGCCTTTTAGGGACATAGAGCCGCTTAGTTTATCGCTGATGATAGATATGCGCGGGCCGTTTACGGCCAGTGCCTCAGCACGGTCGCTGTAGAGCTCAATCTCGTTATCCGGTTTGCTCTCTACCGAGTTTTGCTGCGCCTCTTCTTTGATCTCTGCTTGTGGCTTTTCATAAATCTTTTGCCACAGCAGTAGAACCAGCGTTGAGAGAATTATTGCAATTATGGTATTTCTTGTTTCAGACATGTCTTAAATAATATGCTGTATTTTAGC
>BLZN01000144.1 GCA_014132315.1 Rickettsiales bacterium
GGAGAACAATATCCATGCGGCATTTCGATGTGCAGCTGATCGGCGGAATCGCCCTGCATCGTGGCATGATCGCAGAAATGAAAACCGGTGAAGGCAAAACCCTTGTTGCAACGCTGGCAGCTTACTTGAATG
The DNA here is from genome assembly GCA_014132315.1 of Rickettsiales bacterium. Classification (GTDB taxonomy): domain Bacteria; phylum Pseudomonadota; class Alphaproteobacteria; order Rickettsiales; family BLZN01; genus BLZN01. The sequence goes on from BLZN01000144.1 coordinate 133, forward strand.
CTTTGGCGGGCAAAGGGACTCACCTGATCACGGTTAATGATTATCTCGCCAAGAGGGATTCGGCATGGATGGGGGAGATATATAAATATCTGGGCTTATCAGTGGGCTGCATAACCCACGAAAGCAGCGATGAAGAACGCAAACAGGCCTATGAGGCTGATGTAACTTATGGAACCAATAACGAATTCGCGTTCGATTATTTGCGTGACAACATGCAGTTCAAGCGCTCCAAGATGGCACAAAGACCCTTCCACTACGCCATCGTTGATGAAGTGGATTCAATCCTGATAGACGAAGCCAGAACGCCACTGATAATCTCCGGTCCTGCGGATGAAAACACAGAGCTATACTCAAAAATAGACAAAGTAACCAGAAAACTAACCGACAAGAGCTGCTATGAAATAGACGAAAAGCAGCGGGTGGTGATATTGACCGATAGCGGGATCAGCAAAATGGAAGAAATACTTGCCGCACACGCTCTAATTGCCAGCGGCATGTCCTTGTATGACATACAAAATATACACCTGGTGCATGTCATTAATCAGTCGCTGCTGGCACATAAATTATTCCAGCGTGACGTAGATTATATAATCAAAGATGGAAAAGTAATGATTATTGATGAATTCACCGGCAGGATGATGGAAGGTAGGCGCTATTCAGACGGCCTGCACCAGGCAA
>BLZN01000145.1 GCA_014132315.1 Rickettsiales bacterium
AGTTTACGGAGATAGTTTTCTGCTGCATGGTGCTTATGGAGCAACAAACAAAAGGCTCTTGTATAAGGGCGAAAAGAATTATTTATTGCCAATTATTGATAATAAATTTTAAAATTCGTTTACCAATATAAAATTTATAGTATTCTTCTTTGGAAGAAATGGCCATATTATCTAGCAAGCTAGTTACTATGTATAGGCTTTTGTTATCTGTTTCTTTTAGTTTTTGTCTCTGGATTTCTGCTGTTAATTTAGTATGCCCGATCTAGCAACCTAGCCTATTTAGCTTGTTTGTATTATCCTTTTTATTTCAAAAGTTGCCTATGGTAGCAGATATTTTATATATCGCAATCTTCTTGTGTTGTGATATACATTGCATAATGCATAATGGACAATGTTAATTTTGCTCATCAACATTGTATCTTATGCTTAAACAGCGGTTATTATCAGGTTTGAGTTACATAAGCATTGTAAGCTGCTATGTATTAGAAGCAAGGAAAAGGATGTAAAGTGCCCAAGATATTTTCGATAAAAAGTTTGTGTTTGGTGCATTGCTTGTGTAGTGTTGTGTAAGTATATTACAAAAGTTAAAATAAAGATTATAAGAAAAATAAAGAGATAAAAATTTATGGATGATTCAAAAATAAAGCATGTTCATACTTACATTGTATACCGTGATAAAAAATATGAAATATTTCCTGATGGTTTAGGGGCAAGAATAATAGCTTCTGATGATGAATGCTATATAGATTCATGTGATGAGATAGTTGATAAAATAAGAAAACAATTTAATATAAATATGGAAGGTCGAGATGAATCTGAATGTGGTTATGCTGTGTTTGATTATTTTTGTAAATATCATAACACCGTAATGGAAAGAGAATTATACGATGGTTCAATAAAAATCAATGAAGGATATTACTTAGAGCGTCGAGATATTGAATCAGGTACTGTAAGATTCAAAATAATGATGCCTGATACTAAAATATTCATTAGAGCTAAATATGAATTATAAACTTTTTTAACTCCTGATGTTTCTTAAATCCAAAATTAGGTTTGTCTTATAGAGGAAATCTGCTTTTATGATAGAGGAGAAATTGCCCAAAGTAAGTTACTGTGCTTAGCATTATCTCTTTTCAAAAGAGGTGTGGAGGACTCTAAAGTGCCCAGGGGGTGTATACTCCCTATTTTCTAAATTTTAGTTTGCCATTACAGTTAATATAAAAAATTTAATAATTTAATTTGCTGTTCCAGTAATCTCTAAAAGAATTTATATTGATAATTCTTTATATTAATATATATTGACTTATTTATATAAATATTTTACGATAACAATATACTCAGATTTTGGGTTTAAGTCTTTTAAAGATATGAAAGCATAAGCTAAATAGTTATACATAAACGTTGTGATCGGACATAAAGAACAAAAGCAAGGGATGTAAAAGGCTAGTTTTATATTTAATTTTAAAAAATGGAGTGATGAATGGTAGCAGAAACTTTAACTTTTGACCAATATCTACGAAGAGTAGCAAGAACTGTTATACAAAAAGGCGGTGCATTCTTGGAAAATGAAGATGGAATGAGCATTTTGTACGAACCTGATTGTATTGAACGAAAAGACCTAAAAGAGCTTGCAGGTTACAATGTTACTGATCCTGCAAATATCTTGCCTGGAACCAAAAAAGCACTAGAAGCTTTAAATGGCGATGTCAAAAAACCGGTTTCTCTAGGGCCCGAGACTCTTGTAACTCTTGGCGGCCTAGCTAAAGGGGATCTCATAGACCCTGCTGATCCTGATAAAATAGTTAATTGTGATTTCTGTGACCCAATCACTTTTAACAAAATATTTGAAAATGCGACCCAAATAACAGTTGAGGAACAAAAGCTTATACGCACTATTCATAAGTATCATAGGATCTTATGGATTAAATTGCACGCCTCAAAAGGTTCGCCTTTAATAGACGCATTTTGGGAACTTATAGAAGATTCCAGAAAAGTAGAAAATTACACTGATGAGCAAAGCACTGATCAGTACAAGTACGCTGAGGAATTAAAAAAATTCGTAAGCTTTGCAGAGTTAAACGACAAAGAAATCCGATTTCTTGACGATATATCCAAAGGTGAAGTTAGAGAAGCTTACTGGCTTAAAGGTATAGTCCAGAAAATGGTGCATTCGATGACAATTATGTCTCTTGTCCTTGATGAAGGAGAAAAATCCATTTTGCATCTTGTGTCACAAACCGCTCCATGGCTGCAGCAAATCTTCGCAAGCAAAGATCCTACGAAGCTGTTGCGATATAAAGATTGTCTGAGCAAAAACCAAGAGGAAGCTGCTATACAAATGCAAGAGCTTAAAGAAAACCTCTTACTAGTCTTGAACGACTTTGAAATTAAACGCGGAATAACTTTGGTGCCGGCAGCTGATAAAGATGAGGAGAACCCTGATAAACTTAATATCGCTAATCTGCATGCTGAAAGCTTAATTAAACTTCTTTTTGAGATTAGCCAATACAACAAAGAAGAAGCAAAAGGACAACAAGAGGGGGAAATAAGTTGTATTGGTATCGGAAAGTTCTTCTCTAATCAGAAGGGAAAGCTGCTATACTTTCCTCCCAAATTTTTAGCAGGTGATAATCCACCTAAGCTCACAGATGTATCGCATAACCATAAAGCACACTTTCCTGATTCTCAGCCTTTGCCTAACGTAACAAGGGGAGGGCGTGCAGACATAATATATAATTGTCCCTTTCCTAATAGTGACCCTCGTAGTGCGTTTTGTGGCGGCGGTGAAGTAGTAGCAGACTCAAGTCGTGGTGGGCTAGTGCCAGGCAAAGATGATGGTATTACAGTTAAACGTTCAGGGCGACGGCCTCTTGGTCGCAGCATCGAAGCAACGGATGGCCCGGCTGCTAGTGAGCAGCCGGACGATAGTGTTGATTTCTCAGGAGATGACGCTTCTTCTCTTAGCTCTTCTGTCTCCGCTTCATCCTCTGCCTCCTCCACGCCTTTCTCTGCTATGGGCATTGAATATTCTGCCGATATTGGATCTCGAGTTAGTGATCTCATTAAGCTGTGCATCGAATATTTTCCATATGGAGTTAAAGAGACAGCTATAGGCACTATAAATGTAACGCATCTTGAGGATTTGGCGCGTCTGCTCGAGTCAGAAAAAGGAAAAGATATTAGAAGAATTACGATACACGATCTTCAAGGCCCTCTTTGTGTTCATGAGAATGTCTTAAGAAATCTTTGGAATGCAGTAAAAAATAGCAACTTGGAGTATTTTAGCATAGCTACTAAAGCAACAGTATGCACACTATTATGTAATAGTTTTCGCGGCACAAGACGGATTCCTCCTAATAAGTTTTTTGAAGAGTTATGTAAAATGTCACAAAACAGACAAACCGAGATGACATTCGATCAAGCCTTAGATTTACGAGGCAGTAAATGGTCAGAATATCAAGAAAAAATGGAAAAGACTATTGCTAAAAATCAAAAACAGAGTCCAGAAGCAGAATTTTCAAAGCAAATAACCAAAAATAACCCCATGCATGGGCCGATATCAAACGAGCTAGCAGCACTAAGAAAAGGAAGCAACGAGACAAAACAGCATAAAGCCTGCATAACAGAGCAAAGGCCGCAAATACAACCGGCACAAACGAGTAGCAGTAACGCACCAGATGACAGCTTTTGGAATGCTTATAAGACCTTTGAAGACACTCTCATACAATGTAACCTTGAAGACACTCCCATAAAAGATAAATCTCAAATTACTGTGTATGAAGTTTTTGCGACTCTTGTTGGCAGCCAACTCGAGGAGTCTGCGTCTTTTAATGGCCATGTACTTGCCCCAGATAAGCTAAGGGAAAAAGCAAGAGCCCTCTCTGAGGATACTATGGTGAAATTAAGAAAAGAAGCAGGGGATTTATATTGTTTCTTTTCTGGTGTGGTGAGGGATACACATCTAGACGCGTTAAACTGCAGCATCCCCGAGCCAGATTCACATCAAGCAACGATCAATTTGCTATTATATCTAAGAAGCATTAATGAAGAATTTATGCAAAGTGCTTATAGTGCTGAAGTTGTGGAAAAATCTCTAGATGGGTCGTATAAACTCCTACACCGAAGAGCTCAAAACAAACAAGGAGGAGCAGATCTGTCTAGAGATTCAAAACTGCGCATCATACTCCTGTTTTCTTTATCTGCCTTACAAAGGCTCAGGTTTGTAGTTAACATATTGTACGAAACCAAGCAGTATGGCATTAATGAACAGCAAATAAAAGAATTCAATATATTGGCTGAAGAAGCTGTGTCCAAATATCTTGATCAATTATGTAATATTAAACAACATATGACACAGGATGCAGTAGCACAACAGCAACAGCCGTCACCACCTGAACCTACCGCAACAGCAATACAAAATGCACGTTCATTTTCTTCAAGCTGCATTTCAGAGCAGCCGCATCACACTTCTGCAGCACAGAGTAGTGTGAGAGAATTGGGTATAAGTGCTGATGCATGTGGACAAGTAGCACATGTTTTGTCACAACATTTATTCTTAGCCCAAAAGGGAGTTGGTCCTGTGTATAGCTTGCTATCAGCAGACTCATTAGCAAAACTAAAATCTATGGAGCAAAAAGCATGGTCCGGATATCTTGAACTCCAAGGTCAGCCGCAAGAATGCCCGGGTACTGCGCAACCACCTCAACAACAAAGAGGAAATTTATCTGCAGAGTCGAGTAGAAAACAAAAACAAATAGCAGAGGATGAAAAGCTTGCTAAGAAACTACAAGAAGAAGAGGCCAGAGCACGGCAAGGGCAACAACAATGGGGGCGGCCGCGTAGTGGTAGTGTTGTAGATGCTAGTGTTGTAGATGTTAGTAGTGGGAAGGAGCGTTAATAAGCGCCCCACTAACTCTATATCTTCCCCTTGTTAATTTTTTAATATCCCAGGCAAGATACAAAGATCCGCATATTATTATGCTGTCTGCGTTCCGGTTATAATTTCAGAATTAACATTCCTACAAATCTTGGCAAGAAGTTTTCTCTGCTGTAAATACTTCAAGAATATATTGCCAAGATTAACCTATTGTTTTATGTCATGATAACAGCGCTATATTGCACGTATCTTCATGGAATTACATTATTGTTATAATAGATATTTTGTGCTAAAATTTGATTGTACAAAAATATGATTTGAGGTCTGGATTGGCAGATTTAATCGATCATAAAACAATCGCGCCGTGTCTTCTGCGTTCCCGAGCTACCGCGAAGCAAAAAGAAATCAAGTACACCCACCAGCAGCTGGACTACGAGAGATACAAACACGCATTTGAAGAAGGC
>BLZN01000146.1 GCA_014132315.1 Rickettsiales bacterium
CTATAATAGTGAATAAACTCAATTGGATGCGTAGAAGAATTATAGTCTTCAAGCTCTTTAAGCTTTATTTTTATGTAATTATCAATTTGACTATCAGCAAAGACGTTGTTTTTAGAGCAAAAATTCAATTTTCTACATAATTTAGTTGATGAATCAATTAATGACTTGACATATAATCTGCTACAGCGCTAATGTTAAATCTATTATTATAAAGGCAGAATATGACAACAATCAGGCAGCGTAAATATCTGGTTAGTAGGCGAATTGGTGCAAGCTTGTGGGGCAGAGATCGTGATCCTGTTCATCAGAGAAACTACCCTCCCGGGGAGCATAGCCACCGCAGATTGAAGCGCCAATCTGATTATGGTAAACAGCTGCGTGCTAAGCAAATTTTGCGCGAATACTATAATCTGAGAGAAAGACAATTTAAGAAAATTTACAAAGAGTCCACAAGAGCAAAAGGTGATACTTGCGCTAATTTAATAGGTCTCCTGGAATCCAGATTTGACGCTGTCTTATATCATTCCAAGTTGCTGCCAACCATATTTGCAGCACGACAGTTTATCTCTCATCGGCATGTTCTGCTCAATGGCAAAATAGTCAATATCCCCAGCTACCGCCTCAAGCCAGGCGACACCATAACTATTAGGGATAAACTAAAAGATAACTGCCTGGTTCTGCATGCACTCAAGCTGCAAGAGCGCTCCGTGCCTGATTATATCTCGGTTGATGAAGAGAAGCGGTCTGCACAGTTCCTCAAGGTACCAGAAATCAGCGAGGTACCATATCCAGTTAAGATTGACATTGATCTCGTTGTTGTGTTTTATTCTCGATAAAGAGACATATTGCTGCCTGTGTGGCGGAATTGGTAGACGCAACGGACTTAAAATCCGTGGGTTTTTTAACCTTGGGAGTTCAAGTCTCCCCACAGGTACCATTGTTTAGGAGGTTTCATGTTTTTTAGAACATATATTTTTCTGTCAGTGCTTTTTTTCAGCATTGCAACGCTGGCTGATATTAATTGGGTTTCTGTCTATGATATTTACAAAAGCCTTGAAAATGAGGGTCCAATCAATGTTGGTTTTGACATCGACCAGACCATGCTTTTCACAAGCCCCGGTGTATTTTATTATATTAGCACCCATTGCCCAGAAGATTATAAAAAATGTCACGATAGCTT
>BLZN01000147.1 GCA_014132315.1 Rickettsiales bacterium
CCCATCTTCAAGCAAAATCCCCCTGCCCCACAGAGGGCGCTTTCTGCTGTGTGAGGCTAAAGATTATCAATTTTTTAGCAGAAAACCATAGCTTCCGGTGCAAAGGCGCCTGCTTTTACAGGAATTTATGCGATCTCTGTAGCTAGTTTGCATTGGAAATAAAAAGTTAGTGATTATGTTACGCTGCACAGAAAAATCATCAATATCCCTATATTTTACCAAATAACAAAAGCTATTTAAAATAATAAAGATTTCTTCAGCAGAAAATTGACCGTTTATGCTAAAATTTTGAAGAAAGAATGCTTTTTGGCTCTAACTTGGTAGATTAGCATAATAACCATTTATGAATTCTAAAGTGAAATAAAATCTATTTTTAAAACAATTTATGCTGCAGACTGGTAGATTTAAGTAGCTAGTCTGGCGGATTGCTGCATGTGGAGCGCTGGTGGTTGTATAGCGCAGGCATAAATCTGACTTTGAGATAACCATTGAGCGTGATGGACTTACGGTAGATTATATGGCCCAAAAATCATAACGGTATATGAAGATATTTCGGCAGAACTGGCAGCAACTTGTTTGTATGCATCGGAGTACTTGATAATGGTGCGGTCTCTATTTGAGTTATGGCAATATTTGGTTTACAAGTTAACATTTAATATATTAATTTTTTATTATGTATACCAAAACTCCTGAATATCTTGCTATTCGAAGAACAAGAATGACGATGTAGTAAGTACCGGTTAATTTGCTAAGATAAATAGCTGTCTTCTGCTTGCTGGTTCTGGGGAATGCTTTGCTTGCTAAGTTATTTATTATAAATTTATTAGTAATATCTTAAAAAAGATCTGCTAGGATAAACTTTATTTAATTTATTATAAAGCATAGATATGCCTGGTAAAAAATTGATCGCAATACTTAATCGTGATGGAGCTTATATCAGATATCCAGGGGAAGTGAAGCCAATGAGTTTATGGGCGCGATTTCGGAAATGGTATCGGAGGTTTATTGATAAAATTAACAGAGCTCTTAGAGGTAGCAATAAAGCTGCAGCAGAAGCAATAGAGAAGGAAATGGAGGAAGAGTTGAGCTTTGCAAGGGTTGATTATAAAGAGCTGGAGCCAATTAAAGAGCTGGAGGAAGAAGGGCCTACAAGATATAAAACACAGTATGTTCTATATTACAAACCTGGAGAAAAAGCAGAACCCGAAGTATTGGGAACTTGGGAGCACACTTTTGGCAGCGATACTGATTATTATAAAGACGGACATCCTGCTTTGAAGTTTATAGATAATACGCCGTCTCCTGATGAGAATCCAAATGCCGAGCCAAGTGCTTATAAATCTGGATTGCGCGTGTCTCCTGAGGTTTTTAAGAATGTAATTGGATATTGTCATTCTAAGTTGAAGCTCAATTCATTTTCAACAAGCCCCGCGAAGTCAAGCGAGGAGTCTAGTTATAGCCCAATAGATTATATTAAATTTGCAGAAGAACTACATTTTTATGTTATGGCATCTGGTGTTATGGAGGGCAATAATGTTAAGCAGCTCAATGAAGTAATTGAGATATATAATGGGATATATAGTAAGTACAATAATTTAGTGAAGCAGGAAAATGATCAACGGCATGAAAACAAAGGCCCTGGCTATCAATATATTGGAGAAGAGCAAGAGAAGGATTTTATAAAAGCTCAAGCTATTCATTCGGATTTGAAGTGCATGCTAGAGTATGCAAAGACTAAAATACCAGCAGCAAAACATGTTAGGCTGAAAAAGCTTGTAGATATATCAACATTTGTTCCGTATGAGGATTGGCTAGGTTATGGTGCGCAAGAGCTGACTGAGACAGTCACAGAAGAGTTGCCAGAACTTCCAGATACTTGGGGTGATGAGCTTTTGGAAGATTTTAAAACTCCGGGAGAAACACTTGGGGAAGATGAAGCAATAGGAGACATAGGTGATGTGGCCTCCAGCTATAACATAGAGCAAACAAGGTCTGCTTTAAAGGGTTTCTATACCCTCGGTAGTGTTGCTTCTTTTAGTGCAAATATACTAAACGAAAATATATCGTTGTTGCAAATTATATTGTCTCGTTATGAAGCTTTTAGAAATTACAATGATGCATTAGACAGGCTCGTTGCAGAGAAGAGTAGCCAAGAATCTATAGGAGGGTTTATATCTATAGCGCAGGATGTTTGCAAGCAGGCAAGAGATCCACAAGTGATTGAGCAAGGCAAAGGAGCAGAATTAATCAATGAAGTATGCAGGATTTTGTCTCTGGAGTCTCTGGCAGATTCTTGTCTTGAGCTAAATAACGAATCTGAGATAGATCATGTTTATAATGAATACGAAGGATTTGCCAAAGCAGCCGGACTTGAGGATGGCAACATTCAGAGGGCTAGGGCTATGTTTGATGCTTGTAAGGAAGTTATAGCCTTTGGGCAGCAGGAATTTACAGGGCTGTCTGCTTTGCACAGCAGATATCAAAAAGTCCGTGAAAAAACTTCTGCTATCTTTAAAGAGGATTATGGGATTGATAATATCTGGGCACCATATCTTGATGGGATATCCATGGCTTTGAAAAAACTTGAGAACATGAGTGAGCAAATAACCGCGCAAGATCCATGCCTTACAAAGTTTATGCATGATTCTGATGTAGCGGATAAGACAGGGGATGGTTTTATGAAATGGATGTTTGGTGTTGAGTCAACAGAGGAGATAAAGAGGGATTGCCCGGATCATGCAGGCCGCATAGATAAGATAGCAGAGGCATTGGATAAAGCAATTCAAGTGCTAAGTGAAGAGCAGAGCCGGGACGTAACCCGTGTTTAAATAAGTCCTGGTTTTGCGCTATTATTATATAATTACATTATTATATTCTGACGAATATTTATTTTAATGTCTGCTGAAAAAGTAAAAGCTTGCTTGAGCACAATTCCTGATAAGCCGGGAATCTATAAGATGATCAGCAGCAAGGGCATAACACTTTATGTGGGCAAGGCCAAAAACTTAAAAAAAAGAGTTAGTCAGTATATCAACATTGATGCGCTTTCTGCGTACAAACAAAAGCTGATAAAAAACACCACAAAAGTAGAGTTTGTGATTACTGGCAATGAGGCCGAGGCTTTATTGCTGGAAGCTCAATTGATTAAAGCGCTACAGCCAAATTATAATATTTTGTTGCGGGATGATAAGTCTTATCCTTACATTATACTAACTTTGGATCATGATTATCCCAGAATCGCTAAGTTCAGATCCAAATATAACAAATCGCTGAAGAAGCTCTTTGGGCCGTTTGTCTCTGCGGGGGCAGTGAAAGGCACCATTGTGGCCATTCAGAAGACTTTTCTGATCCGTCCCTGCTCTGACAGTTTTTTCAAAAGCCGTACCAAACCCTGCCTCGAGTACCAAATCAAGCGCTGCTCCGCGCCTTGCGTGGGAAAGATCTCGGTTGAGGATTATCAAAAATTAGTTGCACAAGCTGCCCAGACTTTGTCAGGAAGGAGCCAGGAAATGCAACGGAATTTGGCCCGCGCAATGCGCCAGGCCAGCGACGCGATGGAATATGAAAAAGCAGCGATTTATCGAGATAGAATCAAGGCACTTGAATCCATACAGTGCAAAAATGCTATTGCCTATTCCCGTTTACCTGAAGCGGATGTTGTGGGTTTGTATATTGAAGATAACGAGGCCTGTGCGCAGGTTTTTATGATCAGAGGAGGGCAAAATTTTGGCAATCATTGTTATTTTTTTGCTGCGCATGATCTTTCAGCAGAAGAAGCAATAGCAGCATTTCTTGGGCAATTTTATAGCTCTAACATGCCGCCAAAAAATATACATCTTAGCCATGGTTTCGATGGTATTGATATTTTTAAGGAGGCGATTTTTGCCAAGATCGGCAGCAGAATTAATATTCGTAAAGCAAACACCCCATTGGTTGAGCTTGCGTGCAGCAATGCAAAATATGCAGTAGAGCAGAGGGTTACAAGAGGCAGAGTTCTGCTGAAGAAACTGGAAAAATTAGCACAGATCTTTGGCCTGGAAAAAATCCCGGAGAGAATCGAAGTATATGATAATAGCCATATTATGGGCAGCAATCCTTTTGGCGCGATGATTGTGGCGGGAAAATACGGTTTTAAAAAACAGGAGTACCGCCTTTTCCGTATTAAGCAAACCAAGAAAGGCGATGACTATGCCATGATGCAGGAAGTCCTGGGACGTCGTTTTATAAGACTTAAAAACCAGCTAGAAATCTGGCCAGATTTTTTGCTGATTGACGGTGGTCCGGGACATATGTCTGTGGTGCAGAAGGTTATGCGGGAGCACGCAGTAGAAATCCCCTTTGCCTGTATCTCCAAGGGGCCGGATCGTCATTCTGATAGGTTTTATGTTCCGGATCGTGGCCTTATGATCTTGCCAAGCGACGATCCGGTGCTTTATTATTTGCAGACCATTCGTGATGAGGCGCATCGTTTTGTGATTAGCTCTCATCGTCATAGTAGGCTTATTAAAAAATAAATTTTATAGATTAAACAATAATCAATTATTTCAAGATATAATAAGTTTAGATAACAGATTAATAGTTAGAGCATGAGAGAGTATTACACCTTTAATAAACAAGAGCGAGTTTATTTCTCAGACAAAAAGCAAGAGTTCTTTTATAAAGACGAAATCTCAAAAGAGAGATTACCTGAGGTTTTTTATGGTATCGCCCACATTTATTTGGAGAGCTTGCAAGAACTTCTAAAAAGTAATAAAAAATTTTCTAAAGAAGACGTCTCTGATAAAATCAAAGACTATCTCGCGCTTCAGTTGCTCCCTGATATGGAAAAGCTAGCAAATTATTATGTGGCCGGTGCCACTATATGCAGCGCTCATTGTCGCACGATGATCAAAGCTGTGGAAGCATCATTTATAATACAAGAAGGGGATAAAGCAGATCTAATAAAGGCTTCTTCAGATTTAGAGGATAATTCCAGACAGATTACTGGAAAGGTTCTTGAGGAGATAAAGCAAAAGTTTGAGCAGCTCGATAAGGCAAAAACGCAGCATGAGCAGGATAAGATAACATATGATGTGATAAAGGAGAACAAGGCAGAGGGCTTAAGTGTTACACAGGCACTCGAAAATTTTGACATGTCGGAATGTATCTACACAGTATATGCGTTAGAGAATAATTTTGCTCCTCATGCCTCTCGACTTGCCGCTGAATCTGCTACTGGGCAGAATCAGGCAAAAAAACGGTAACGTATCTCAATAAATTGCTAATTATTTTAAAATTTTGAGTGATCTTACTGCTTGTATTAAATGGATAATATAATAATGCATGAAAAAATTTAGGAAAGATAAATATGGTAAAACCTGGAATCCGTTACGTCAAAGAATCTGTCGCGACAAATAGCCTAAAACCTTTTGACGGCTTAGTGCTCAGAAATTCAAAAAAAGGGAAATCAAGCGAATTGATAACCCAGGAAGAGCTAGACAAGAGATCTCGCGTCACAAAATTATGGGATAGATTTTTAATATCTATTGGCGCCAGGCCAGATTATGAGCGAGTATTCCAGTCGCATCATATAGAAGAATACAGCAACATTCCCTGGGAAAGGGCCGAGAAGAACGCTAAAACCCGGGAGCTGACTATAAAGCATGATGGTAAAAAATTCTCGCTTACGTACTTAGCAGTTGAAAAATTAGTTTTAGGTCTTGGTAAGCTCCGCAAGACTGGAGATTATGGTGCACAGAAGGAGGGAAAATCAGAAGCAAAGTCTAAGCTGAAAGAACTGAGTGAAGGCCTTTTTGCACACACAAGCCTTACATTCCAGGAGAAATACGATGCGTTATACGGTTTCAATGAGGGGATGGAAGAAATCAATGAGGGGATGGAAGAAAAGCTTGGAAAGCTCGACGGAGATTCTGTGAGAATACTACCAGGCAGGCTTCAGGGATTAATTATCCCAGAAGATAAGATTGGAATTGCAGAGGTTATGAATGATCCTAAAATTGCAGGGCATAAGATTAAGATGAATGCTTCTAACATTATCTATGCCCTTAAGGAACGTGCGGAGGCAGTTCTATATATTGAGCCTGGCGATTTATCTGCTAGCAGCACTGCTAAGGTTAAACAAAATGATAAAAATGAGGCGGGCAATTCAGTGCAGATTCACTGCGAGAATAAGAAGGATGGAACTACTCATAATATTGCCACTGCTACTCTTCAGAAGGCTGGTAATAATCTCAAATTATTAATAGAATTTAGCGAGGCTTTGCAAGATGCATCTTCCAAAGACCAGAAGAACAATAGTATCGAGATAACACTGAATAAAGACAATCCTTATCCATTTAGAGCGCAAGATTTTGCGCAAGGTCCGGAGGAGCCTTTACTGGGTATCATGAAAAATTTCACCAACAACACAACTTTAAGGGATTTTTTAAAAGAAGGCTACAGCGGGCAATTAGCAATGAAGTGCATTCGCAATCCTGCTTATAGTGAAGAATATCGAAATAATCCGAAAGCCTTGCATAATATGAGAAAAAACCTGATTATACTTCGGCAGTGGCACCTTGATAACGGCGCTCATATTCAGCTAATAAATGAAGCACACAGTACTCTTGATAAACTAATAGAAAAATGTGAAAAAACAGAGCAAAAGCCAAAACAAGATGGTTTCCCGAACAGTTTGCAAAGCAAAGGTGCGAGGGAAGAAGCCTGGAAAGTCGTCGTTGAAGAACTGCAAGGAATAGAACAATTTAGCAGCAGGAGCAGCAGGAGCTTCAGTGAGGATCTTGCTGACGAGCGCGCTAGTAAAGCCGCAGCAAAAGAAAATAAGGAACCTTCTGTGCCCCGCCAGTAGTATGTAAGAGCAAATTTGGATTTGTAAATCTTCTGCATGAGTATATTTTGCTTGATCTGAACTTTTTCTGGAGAATAAGTTTATTTATAATGTATTATTATATTCTATAGTAGAAAATAACTTATTTACCTGCCCGATGATTCTGCAATATGTATATTTTGCTATGGAAATTTAGCGTGAGGTATACCAAGTTTAAAAAATTAATGATACTATTTAAAACAAGCAGGTAGGCAAGGATTTTGATTAAAATTTTTTTATATGATCGTCCTCGCAGACTTTATTTTAGCGGATTTTGTGCTTATATTTAAGCTTTTTTGTTAAACCTGGAAAGGTTTTAAGCAAGCAAAATGTGACTATTAAACAAGCTGCGGATAGATACATAACTGAAGCTTAGATGGACTCTCAATGTGCACTCTATTTACAATGCATCTCTTACAATAATATTTTTGTTTGTCGGGTAACCGTTTATTATTTTTAGATTTACTATGACTCGTTTGGATTGGAGATTTTCTTTTGGTTTGGTGCCTTACGAGCTTGGGCTGGCTTTTATGCAGCATAAGGCACAGCAAATTTACAAGGGCAATTCGCGGGAGACAGTGTGGCTGCTGGAGCATCCCCCTATGTACACTGCCGGTGTCAGCGCTTGTACTGAAGACTTGCTAGATAACGGAGGTTTGCCTGTATATCACGCAAATAGAGGAGGAAAATATACATATCATGGCCCTGGGCAGAGAATTATATATGTTATGCTGAATCTTAAAAAGCAGTATGGATCAAGGCCAGACCTTTCTGATTATATTTTTAGACTAGAGCAGTGGATTATCAATGTTCTGGCGGCTTTGAACTTAAAGGGCCAGAGGCGCGCCGGCAGGACTGGGATATGGATTGTTGCTGAAAGGGAACATAAAGAATATAAAGTAGCCGCTATAGGAGTTAGAGTGAAAAAATGGGTCACCTATCACGGCATAGCATTAAACGTCAAACCGGCGCTCTCTCATTATGCAGGAATAATACCATGTGGCATAAAGGAACATGGGGTTACTTCTCTGCATAAATTGGGAATTAATATAACTTTGTCGGAAGTTGATAAAATTCTTTACAGAGAATTTTATAAAGTATTTTAGTTGCTTACCACATAAAATACCATCCTTCGCAACAGCTGCTTTCCCATCCTGCTTCTTCTAAAATTGGATCGATGATCTCGTCCTCAAGCTTTGCTAGTATTCTTTCTTGATCTTCTCTCAAATCTTCGCAGCTTATTAGCTTGGCATAATCATCATCAAGTTTTAATAACGTCCAATAGTTATTATTTTGTTGATGCAGAACTTCCGGGCTTCTGCTGAATATACTATCTGTTAGAATAACAACTTCTTCTTGGGTGATTTCGATAACAACAGAGTGGATTGTGAACTTTCTGGTTACAAAGATATCTAAGATGTTGTCCTCTTGGTTAACTGCTATGGTGTCCCTGCCTAAATAATAGGTACAGCTACGTCCCGGCATCTTTTCTTGCATAGCCATGTCATCTTCAGAAGTTTCAACCGTGAAATCTTTTTGATCTTGCGCCTCAATTTGGTTTTCTGCTAAGTGCATTATTTCCTCCTGATTAGCTATCTTTTCACAAAGGCAGATTATCTGACAAGGCAAAAGATAAGTCAAGCAGCTTTGCGGCCTCTCTGGCTGTGTGACAGATAAAGTAACATTTGATTAGCTCACTTTCTTGACTTTATATATTCTTTGAGGTATTGATAGAGGATGTTAATAGAGAAATGAAAAAAGGTAGTAAGCTTGATTAGCTCACAAGAAAAGAAAACAATTACTGCAGAACACGGCAAAAATTTTAATGACACTGGCTCAGTACTTGTGCAGTGTGCTATATTCACTGCTAGAATACGTAGACTTACTGAGCACCTCAAGATTCATAAGCATGATTCACATTGTAGAAGAAGTCTGTTTGTGTTACTAGGAAAGCGTAACAAACTACTCCGTTATGCAAAAAAAAAGATTGGCGAATATGAATACAGCCAATTTATTAAGAAGATCGGAGTTAGGAAGTAAGATACGCTAAAAGCTTTGATCATATTCTTTGTTTATTTTTTAAATTTATTGAGTTTTATAAATGTCCAACGTAGTTAGTGAATCTATTAATTGGGACGGCAGGGAGATTTACATAGAAACAGGCAGGTTTGCCAAACAAGCTACCTCAGCTGTTTTTTTAAGATGCGGTAAGAGCTCTTTGCTCTGCACCGTGGTTATTGATGAAACTATAAAAGAAAGTATAAATTTTTTGCCTCTTACAGTCAGCTGTGTGTACAAAAGCTATGCATCCGGCAAGATACCTAGCGGTTTTTTTAAAAGAGAGGGCAAGCCTTCAGAAAGGGAAATATTGTCAGCTCGTGTAATAGATAGAACACTCAGGCCACTGTTCCCCGAAACCTTTTTTAATGAGGTACAGATAGTTTGTCATGTTTTGTCATCTGATTCTGATGCTGATTCTGATGTCTTAGGTTTAATCGCTGCCTCTGCAGCACTTTTAATTTCCGGAGCCCCAATATCGCAAGCAACCGCCTGTGCCAGAGTAGGGTACATAGAAGAGAAGTTTGTTTTAAACCCGCCTTACGCTCAGCTGCAAAACAGCAGGCTGGATTTATTATTAGCTGGCAGCGAAGACTCTGTTTTGATGGTGGAATCTGGTGCTGATTCATTAAGCGAGCAAGTTGTTTTGGATGCTATAGAGTTTGGTCATCAGAGCTTACAACCTGTGATTCAGATGTTGCGCAAGTTCCATGCAAAGATGGAAGGGACAAGTAATTTTGAGTTTAGCGGCCCAGATATTGACAAGATTTATAAAGAAGTCGAGTTGTTATCTAAAAAGAAATTTTTGTCAGCTTATGCCGAGATCAACAAAAAGACTCGTGCAAAAAAATTAGAAGAAATCAAGAGCCATATTTTAGAGACCTTGCTAAAAAAAGATTATCCGGCAGATTTGATTAGTTGCGCTACTAAGAAATACTCGCGAGATCTGCTCAGAAATAAGCTTCTGGAAGGAGCAGAACGTATTGATAAGCGTCGCAATGATGAAATAAGGGATATTGATATTACTACAGATTTTCTACATAAAGTGCACGGCTCTGCAGTGTTTACTAGAGGGGGCACGCAATCTATCGTGACCACCACTTTGGGCACTACCGAGGACGAACAGATCACCGAAGATGTTGATGGGGAATACAGAGAACACTTTATGCTACATTATAATTTTCCTTCTTATTCTGTTGGCGAGGTCGCTCCTTTACGTCCTCCTGGTCGCCGCGAAATCGGTCATGGCAAACTGGCTTGGAGAGCCTTGCGTAGCGCTCTGCCTGACAAGGAAAAATTTCCTTATACAATCAGGGTAGTATCAGAGATTACTGAATCTGATGGCTCCTCTTCTATGGCAACTGTTTGCGGCTCCTCTTTGTCGCTGATGGATGCCGGTGTGCCAATAAAATATCCTGTTGCCGGTATAGCCATGGGCCTGATCAAGGAGGATGACAAATTTGTGGTGTTATCTGATATTTTGGGTATCGAAGATTATCTTGGCGACATGGATTTCAAAGTTGCCGGCACCACTGATGGGATTACGGCGCTGCAAATGGACATTAAAATTGATGGCACGAGCAAAGAGACAATAAGCGCTGTGCTCAAGCAAGCAAGAGCAGGGCTGGATCATATCCTGAAAAAGATGAGCAGTGCCTTGCCTGCTCCTAGAGACTCACTTAAGGAGCATGCGCCACGCATTGTCTCTTTTGTTATAGATAAGGAGAAAATCCGGGATATTATCGGTACAGGCGGTAGGACAATTAGGGAAATTTGTGAATCTTCCGGTGCCAAGATAGATATTTCTCAAGATGGCACGGTAAAAATTGCCGCTGCAAACGATGAGATACTCTCAAAGGCAAATGCCATGATAAATGATATAGTAATGGATCCTGAAGCTGGCATGGTTTATGATGGGGTAGTGGCTAAAGTAGCTGATTCTGGTGCGTTTGTTCAGTTTTTTGGTGAGCGCTGGGGTTTTGTGCATATCAGCGAGGTTAAGGAAGAGCATGTTAGCTCTTTATCTGCCGTGGTTAAGGAGGGCAATAAA
>BLZN01000148.1 GCA_014132315.1 Rickettsiales bacterium
CCCATCTTCAAGCAAAATCCCCCTGCCCCACAGAGGGCGCTTTCTGCTGTGTGAGCTCCGGCCTAGCCCTAAAAGCCGGAAGCCCAAGCGCTCAATTTTGCCCCCTGGGTTACCAGCTTGACCAGAGGTTCGCTGACTAGCTAGGCCCCGCCGGTCCTTGCTGCCCTTGCCTCAAAGCGGCAGCAAAACGGCACCGGAGAATGTTTTTACTCCTGGCATTTGGGGCAATAATATGTAGATCTGCCGGCCTGGGCTATTCTGTCAACTTTGTAGTGGCATTTGGGGCATTCCTTGCGATTATATACTTTAAATTGATCTTGAAAACTGCCAACCTTGCCATCTACGCCCACGTAATCTTTTAAGGTGGAGCCGCCTGCAGCAATTGCAAATCTTAATACTTTTTTTGTTGCAGCAACCAATCTTATTAGCTCATCATGGCTCAATAAATCGGCCCTGCGTAGGGGTGATATTGCTGCTTCAAACAATATTTCTGAAGCATAAATATTGCCAATTCCGGCTATATTTTTGCCATTTAGCAGGGCATTCTTTATGGGAGATTTAGTTTTTTTTAATATAGCCCACAGAGAATCGCTGTTTAAATCCTTAGTGAGTGGCTCGATGCCAATTCTGCTGAATGCAGGATGGGCGCTGAGCTTGTCTTGCGAGATGATATCAACCAAGCCAAAGCGTCTCGGGTCATTATAAACCAGATGAGAATTATCATAAAACTTAAAAACTAAATGATCGTGTTTGCCAGCGATATGGATATCCCTTAAGAAAATAACCCTGCCGCTCATGCCCATATGCATAATGATTATATGCGAATTATCAAGAAAGATAAGCGCGTATTTTGCTTTTCTGCTGATTTGCTGCACCGATGCATCCTTGGTTAGCCTATTTATGTTTCTTGGAATTGGCTTGCGCAGGCTATCTGCATAAACACTAACGTTTACTATTTTTTTCCCTAGCAGAACACCTTGCAAGCCACGGCATATAGTTTCAACTTCTGGCAATTCAGGCATTGGGAGACGTCTGTAGATTTAGTAAGGAGTTTATAGTCATTATATTATTGTTTAAGTTATTCCTGGCTATATCACCTAATTTAAAAAGATCATTTTTAGATTTGCAGATAACACTATAATTTTATCAACATTAAAATGAATAAAGATATATCTGCAAAATAATCTTTTATTAAAAAGTATTATAAGTGCAAGACAGTAGCAAAATCAATAAGTTGCTAAGGTTTTATAGTGCAATATTTTTAGATTTTCTAGTAAGCTATATAGCTATTAGAAGTAAAAAATTCGTAATTTGTCCACATATTTATCAACATCTATATATATAAAATCCTGCTTCCGGTTTAAAGATCTAAAAATAAATATGAGCGCCAATCAGTCCATAAATATATGGTAATACGATATGTAGCAAAGGGTAAGCATGATTTCATCATTAGGGCAAAAAATATTATTTTATTTATATAGCTCAATTCAACCTCAAAATATTATCAAGTATATATTTTTTAGTAATTAGCGGTGATAGGGCAGTATAAGATCCGTCTGGCGCGTAGATGACATATAGCGGCACACCCGAGCGCCCAAAAGAATTTAGATATTTCGTGATGCTTTCATCCTTGGCAGTCCAGTCTGCCTCTAAAAAACTGATTTGATATTGCTTCAGTATGTTGCTGAACCCTTTGGTGTTTAAAACAAACCTCTCATTCACCTTGCAAGTGATGCACCAAGATGCAGTAACGGAAACAAAAGCCATCTGCTTATTTTCAATTATTCTGCTCAGTGTTTCGGGAGAGAATTTAATTTTTTTCACATACCCGTCGCTTTCTTGCTGGACCATCAACGCTAGTTTTAGCAATGCAGATAAAGAGACGATTATGAATAATAATTTGATAGTCCAGTTGTGATTTACACAGAATTTCCAGCACCACACTAAAAACCCAAGATAAACTAAGCTGGACAGCGCAATTGCCAAGCGGTTTGCTTCAACCTGCTGAGATAAAACCCAAAGTAGCCAAACAACGGCTCCATAAACGGGGAAAGCGAGCAATTGCCTGAAGTTTTCTGTCCATTTTCCAGGCTTGGGAAGGAATGCGGTTAAGCCAGGAAATAAGGTTAGAAGCAAATAAGGAAAAGCAACTCCCGCGCCCAGAGCCTCAAAAACCAATATGATTACCATTTCTGATTGAGTTAGGGCATATCCAATAGCAACGGCCATGAAAGGCGCAGTGCAGGGGCTTGCCACCAATGCAGTTAACAGACCAGTAGAAAATTCTCCTAGAAGATGGCGATTATTCCGGAAGCTGATTTGTTTTATTTCATAAAAACCAGATAAATTCATGCCAACAGCAAATAAGATTAAAATTAATATGGTAACAAAAGTTGACGACTGCAGATGATATCCCCAGCCCACCAGATTACCGCTTATCTTCAGCAAAATAGCTACAAACGCCAGCATAAGAAAGCTGATTAGAACACCTAGGGTGTAATATATGCCACCAAGATAACGTTTTTTTTTACTGTTGAGCAAAGATAGGATTTTGAGAGATAATATTGGAAAAACGCATGGCATAAAATTAAGCAGTATGCCTCCCATAAAGGCATAGGGGATTGTCTTTGCTAAAGATTGCATAGCACCTCTGGTTGCTTTAGCTTAAAACTTTAAAGATTCTGCTGACTCGAATAAAGGGTGCATGGTTTTTGTCTATAGAGAGTAATACCAGCGTTGCTTTTCCGACTAGATTCTCACTGGATATATAGCCGACTTCATTCAAAAAACGGCTGTCCTTAGAAGCGTTGCGATTATCCCCTATCATAAAAAAACAATTTTCTGGAACCTTATATACTGGGGTGTTGAGCGTCGCATCATCTTTGTTTGTCTCTAGAATATTATAGCTTTTGCCGTTTGGCAAGCTTTCCTTATATTCGCTAAATAAAATATTGCCGTTGTAATAGCTATTTACCAGTTCTCTTTCAACTTTAATGCCATTTAAATAAAGCACCCCCTGCCTGAATTGCACCTTGTCGCCAGGCAGGCCTATTACACGTTTGATGTAATGTTTATAGGGATCTTGCGGTGGTCTGAAGAGGGCTATATCTCCTCTTTGCGGCAGTCTATAAAAAATTCTTTTGGGGATTATTGGGAGATTAAAAGGCAAGGAATATTTGCTGTAACCATAGGAATGCTTAGAGGCGACTATAAAATCTCCTACCAGCAAGCTATCTTCCATAGATCCGGAGGATATGTGGAAGGGTTCATAGCAAAAGCTTCTGAACAATATAGCTAGCAGCACTACCCATAAAACTGATAGACATGTATCTTTAATCTTATGTGCCTTGCTTTGTTTTGTCTTAAAGGCACTCTTGAATTTTTTAGAGGTCGTGCTAAACACAAAAATATATTTCCAATAATATAAAAATTTTCCGAATATTTAGATATGAAATGATTTCTATAAATAAATTAAAGTTTCAGTCTATATAAACCAACATTATATCATGTTATTATTGAATAGCAAACAAAATGGATTGTATATCTTATAATTTTCATATTTAATAATATGAATATATTAGCAATAAATGACAGATTTTATATATTGATTGTTAATATATATATTGCTATTAGCGGTTGTCTTAATCAAGGAATGAAGGTTATTTGTAAATGATTTTGGTTTCACCTGGCAAAACTCAAAGAGAGTGGCGGCAGCTCAAACTTAGAAGTCCAGCCCGTCAATCTCTCACTACCAGCACAGAAACCCTGGAGTGCCTCACTACCTTTGCAGCGTTTGGTCCCAGCAGATAATCTTTAAGCTCTGGTCTATGGGCTGATATTATTATTAGATTAACTTTGATATGGTCAGCAGCTCTAATTATAGATTCATAGACCGTGCCTTGCGCCAAAACACACGTCACCTTGACGTTTTCTGGAATATTCTCATTAACGAATTCTCTGAGATTTTTTTCTGCCTCCTGTATCATTTCAAGTTTGGCGTGTTCAGTAAAATATTGCGCAACTATGCCGCTGCCGAAATCAGGCACAACATTTAAGATATATAGCTCAGAAGAAAAACAGCGAACGATTTCCAGTGCAGAGCTAAGCTTATGCCCCCATGAATTTTTGTGATATAAATCTACAGGAAGGAGTATTTTTTTATACATGATTTTTTATTTTATAAATTCTCATTTTTTGCAAACAGTAAGTCAGCAAAATTAATGCCGCTGCCGGAATTAAAGGCAAGTTTTTATTTGGTTGCTTTTTGGAGATATAAATATCGTCTATCTGTGAACCAACTTCAAGATAAGAATTGGGATTATATATATTATTGCTGATGTGAGTTACGATCAGTCTGTTTTGGCTATCAGCTCTAATATCGACGCCGCTGTCTCTAATTGCCTCAAGCGCATTATTTGCCCTTTCGCCAGCCAGCCTGATTAAGTCTATATGCAAAAAAACATCATTTTTCTGGCCAAGCTGATTTATTGCCTGCAGCTTGAGTCTGAATTTTGCGCCATCAAAGATATCGCTTTTGGACAAGGGCATATCTAGGGCTTTGTTGTCGATAAGCTTGAATCTAGGATAAATAACATCAATCCAGAATTTTGGATATAGCACAGTTATGCTGAGCAATAAAAGTAACAGGGACTCATAAAGTTTGTTTTTGGTGAGGAAATAGCCCTGGGTGGCAGCAGAAAATAACATTATTCCAGTAATAGATAATAAGATGGTGAATGATCCATGCCACAAGCTAGAAATATTATACAAAATTATTTCATTGTTAAATAAAAACATGAAGGGCAAAGTCATGGTTCTTATATTATAGAGAAAGGCGATTGCACCGGTTTTGATGGGGCTGCCTTTTGAAATCGCAGCAGCAGCGTAAGATGCTAGACCTATAGGTGGCGTTACATCGGCCATCAGGCCAAAATAAAATACAAATAGATGGATGGCTACAATAGGTACATTAAAACCACTATTGACCATAGCATGATTAATAACAGGCACCATTAAGCTGGATACTATTATATAGCATGCAGTGGTGGGCATGCCCATGCCTAATATTATGCATATCAGGGCAGTGAGGATCAGGGTGAGGAAAAGATTGCCCCCGGAGAAGAATTCGACAATTTCTGTCATGATCTGCCCTATTCCAGTGAGTGACACAGCACCTACTATTATCCCAGCAGTTGCAGTAGCAACCGAGATGGCAAGGGTGTTGCGAGCACCAGAGATCATTGCCTCAGATAGAGCTATAAACCCCAACTTTATGTCAGCTAAGTCGGCTTTTTTAGTATGGAATAAATTAACTAAAAATTTTTGAGATATAATCATGAAACACAACAATATTATTGCCCAGAAGGCTGATAATCCAGGCGACTGTCTCTCAACTATCAAGTTCCACACTAATATAAATAGGGCTAATAGATAGTGTAATCCAGATCTTAAAATACCTTTGGTATCTGGTGTAGAATTATCATTATGGTTTTCAGTGTTATTAATAATATAGTCTGAGTTTATATATAATATGGATATATAAATTAGACATAATAAAAGCGTGATAACATAGATATAATTCGGCCCAAAAATATTCTTAATTCCGGGAAAAAGGATTGTAGCAGTGATTCTTGCTCCTTCAATTAAGAAATAGACTAATACACAAGTTAAAAATATACTAAGCAAGCAGATCAAAAGTAATAAAATTTTAATATACCAGGGACGAGATGTTTTGCGTTCAGACACAGGCATATTCATTTTTAGTGCTTCTAAATGCACGATATATAGTAATGCCAGATATACCAAAACAGCCGGCACGATCGCATGTTTCATGATCTGTGCATAAGGCACGGAGGTGAATTCTGACATCAGGAATGCCGCAGCACCCATCACTGGGGGCATTATCTGCCCGTTAATCCCTGCAGATACCTCGATTGCACCGGATTGCTCTGCACTGAAACCGGCGCGTTTCATCAGGGGGATCGTGAGGGTGCCGACAGTGACGGTGTTGGCTATTGAAGAGCCAGACATCATGCCCATGAGCCCTGAAGCAACAATTGCTGCTTTTGCAATCCCGCCTCTTAGGTGAGAAAACAAAGCAAAAGATAGCTTGATAAAAAATTCACCTGCACCCACTTTATCTAGCAAGGCTCCAAAAAGCACATAAAGGAATACAAAATTTGAGGTAACTCCCAGAGCCACCCCGAACACCCCTTCGTTGGAAAACCACTGCTGTGCAGACAAGGAATATACGCTATGGCCTTTATGTGCCACGACATCAGGAAAATATTGACCCCATACGGTATATGCCAAAAAACATAATGCAATAATCACCATGGTGGGCCCCAGCAAGCGTCTTGTTGCCTCCAGCAAAAGCGTTATTCCGCCGAACGCGATGGCGGCATCTATATTGGTTGTGTAGCCGATTCTATTCGCTATATCTTCATAAAAAACAAAATTATACAGAACGCAGACCAGACTGAGAATCGACATCATCCAGTCAAGCAGCGGAATGGAATTTTTGGAGGAATTTTTAAAAGCTGGAAAAAATAGGAAAGATAGGAACAAGGCAAATGACAGATGTATCATTCTTTGCTTGGAATCATTTAAGATTATCCAATTGGCCTCGAGATATTCTGCGAGCATAAATTGAAGTGGAGATGCAACCCAGATCTGGAATATGGACCAGATGAGCGCAACCAAAAGCAAAAATCGCATAGTTTTTGTTCCGACGCTGCGTCCCCCAGTTTCCTTTTCTAGCAAAATGGTAGCTGCTTCATGTTCTGTCATAAATCTAATCCATAGATATAATAATTTCTGTTTGCCTGATCAGGGTGGAAATATAGCCAATCTATAACATTAAAAAGCTTTGGGGCTAATAATTTAGTCTTGCGTCATGTTATTGCTAATCCAGGAATGAGCAGCCTGTTTGTTCAGAGCGCCGATTCTACGATCCACAACCATGTTATTTCTTATAAGCAACAAGGTGGGCACTGATTGAACATTATACTTAGTGGCAATTTCTGCGCAATCAGCAATGTCACACTTTAATATCAAGACATTACTAGAGATTTCCTCGATCTCCTCTAGCTCTAGAATAACCTTGGCAAATTCTTTACAGGGGGCGCACCAATCAGCAAAAAAATCAATGAGTAATAACTTATCCCGTTCGTCTTGTGTTATCTGCTCGAAATGCGCACTATCTTTTACTTCAACGACAGCCATTAAATACCTTATCATTAAAATTCTAGAAGCATACTAAGATAAAAAATATATCAAGTCAATAATCTCTGTATGAACAAGCGGAGCTAAACTAAGGATCTAATCATCTAGATTTATTCCCAGCTCTTTCAGCTGTGCTGTGCTAACCTCAGAAGGGGCGCTCATCAGCAGATCCTCCGCTTTTTGATTCATTGGAAAAGCAACCACTTCTCTTATGTTGCTTTCGTCGGTCAGCATCATCATTATTCTATCAATCCCGGGTGCTATGCCGCCATGTGGGGGTGCGCCGTATTTGACTGCGTTCACCAAGGTGCCAAATTTCTTGTCAACAGATTTTCTATCATAACCGGCAATTTCAAATGCTTTATACATAATATCCGCTCTATTGCTGCGGATAGCGCCGCTTGACAATTCAATGCCGTTACACACTATGTCATATTGATATGCCAAGATATCCAGAGGATTTTGCTCTTCTAGGGCCTTTAGACCGCCTTGCGGCATCGAAAAAGGATTATGGAAAAAGTCAATTTTTTTTCGCAGCGAGTCATATTGATAATAAGGAAAGTCGGTAATCCAGCAGAATTTAAACACATTTTCTTTTATTAAATTAAGCTCCCGGCCCAGAATTTGCCTGATCTGATCTGCGATATTGGCTGCTTTGTCAAAAAAATCACAGCATAAAAATAATGAATCTCCCTTGTTGATATTTGTCTTATCTTGTATCTTATTTATTCTGCTCTCATCTAAAAATTTTGCTATTGGTCCTTTGCAGGATTCCTCCCCAAAAGCCAAGTATGTCAAGCCACCATCCAGTTTTTCTTGCACATAGGAACATTTATCATCGAAAAAACTACGCGGATGAGAGCTGGTATTTGGCGCAGGAATCGCCAGAATAGACATGCCTTTGTCTATGGCTTCCCTGAATTTATTGAAACCAGAATTTTTAAAAATATCTGTAATATCGCTGATAATTAACGGATTTCTCAAGTCTGGTTTGTCTGTGCCGTATTTCAGCATAGATTCTTTATAAGTTAAGCGCGGAAATTTGCTTTCCTGTATCTCTCGTTTTGAGAAGCGAGTAAAAATACTATACAGAACCTGTTCGATAGTAGAAAAAATATCCTCTTGAGTGACAAAAGACATCTCTATGTCTAGCTGATAAAATTCTCCCGGTGAGCGATCTGCTCTTGCATCTTCGTCTCTGAAGCAGGGGGCAATCTGAAAATATTTATCAAAACCTGCAATCATGAGCAGCTGTTTAAATTGCTGCGGGGCCTGAGGTAAGGCATAGAATTTGCCCTTGTGCACTCGACTGGGAACCAGGTAATCTCTTGCTCCTTCTGGAGAAGATGCGGTGAGGATAGGGGTCTGTATTTCAAGAAATCCGCGTGATAGCATTTCCTGGCGCAATGCATTTATTACCTGAGAGCGCAGGGCTATATTTTTATGCAGGCGTTCTCTGCGCAGGTCCAAAAACCTATATTTTAACCTGGTTTCTTCTGGATAATCTTGAGTACTGTTGACCTGCAAAGGAAGTTGGTGGCATTCAGATTCCACTACAATCTCCTCAACCAAAACCTCGATTTTTCCGGTGGATAAACTATGATTGATTGTGTTTTCTGATCTTTTGCTGACTATTCCTTTTATTTTTATAATGGATTCATGTTTTAGATTCGTGACCAGGCTAAAATCTTTTGTTGCAACATCAAAAACTAATTGAGTGATGCCGTAATGGTCACGCAGATCTGTAAATATTAAGCTGCCATGGTGACGTTTTCTGTTTACCCATCCGGACAAAACTACAGATTGACCTACATCTTCTTCTGTTAAAGAGCCACAACTATGGGTTCTATGTAAAATATTCATAATAACTCTCAGATTAGTGCCTATACTAGATTTTATCAAGGTCAATATACAAATTTAGAGATTTTTTAAGCTAAAAATTCATGGCTGTTATAGATATAGTTTGCATTAACATAAACAAGCTCTATCAGGCTTGAATATTGATCACAGCATTTTGTGCTTGACTCAACACAATAACTGTCAAAGACATCATCTAAATATTTCTGCAGCAGCGCTCCCTCGTCATCTGTATTTAATAATAATAAATCGGATTTTAGCCTTAAGCCAAAATAATTTGTTTCATAGTATACGGATAGCTGTGTATCGTTTATTACAATCTCATAATATTTTGCCGGTGTAATCCAGTTTTTCTCGACGTATATAATCCTATTTTCCCCTTTTACAATAAATTTGCCTATACCCAAAAAGTTTCTACTGTCGCATAATGTTTCATTGGACATAAAGTTTCATGGTATAAAAAATAATTAATTTTAGTATTAGCATAGCCGAAGATCTAGGTAAATACTGGTATATGCCAACAAAGGAATATTTTGAGCACAAAAACCCTTGTAAAAGAACAAATTCCATTATAAAATATAATAAAGGACTTAAAGGTAGATACATTGATATTAGTATCAGTAAAAGATCAAAATGCATCATCAGTTGATCAAGCTCTAAGGCAGCTAATAAAAAAAGGACAGAGAGAGGGTATATTCAAGGAATTTAAAAAACGTCGTCATTATGAAAAGCCCTCAGAAAAAGCAGCAAGAAAAAAGGAGGAATCGGAGCGCAGAAGGAGGAAACTTCAGAGAAGAAGGCCTGGATAATTTTTATACTAAAATATACCTAGGAAATTGCTATGCTTATTAGAGCCAAGAGGGCCTTAGTCTCTGTTTATGATAAGTCAGGTTTGAAAGAGTTAGTCTCTTTATTGGCGCTGCATAATATCGAGATTATATCCACGGGCAACACTTACAAGACAATAAAAAATGTTAGTCAGAATGTAATTCAACTTGCGGAATATACCGGCTCTCCTGAAATATTGGAGGGTAGAGTCAAGACCCTTCACCCCAAAATACACGCTGGTCTGCTAGCAGATAGAAGTAACCCTGAGCATGTGAGCTTTATGCAGCAGAATCAAATCCTCTTTATAGATTTGGTAATAGTGAATTTTTATCCATTTCAATCTTGTGCCAAATTAGAGAATATAGACATAGGAGGACCTGCAATTGTGCGTGCTGGCGCCAAAAATTATAGCCAAGTTTGCGTGCTGGCAGATAGCTCTGATTATGCCG
Organism: Rickettsiales bacterium; assembly: GCA_014132315.1. Classification (GTDB taxonomy): domain Bacteria; phylum Pseudomonadota; class Alphaproteobacteria; order Rickettsiales; family BLZN01; genus BLZN01. The sequence continues at coordinate 10,359 of BLZN01000148.1, forward strand.
GGCTCAAACAAGAGCTAGAGGCAAATGGCGGCGCCACAACGCATGAATTTCGCCGAGAAATGGCAAAGAAGGCATTTTGTATAACTGCTCAGTATGATGCTTGGATTAGCACTTGGTTTGGCAGCAAGAAGGAGCAAAAAGAAGATTTAGGCGAGGATCTGAGGGGTAATATTTTTCTGGGAATAGCCGCTAAGCAGAAGCTGCGCTATGGAGAAAATCCACATCAAGAGTCCAAATTCTATACCTCGATAAATAATCAGTCGCAGCATTTTCGCCAGTTGCAAGGCAAGGAGCTGAGCTATAATAATATGGTGGATGCGGATTCTGGAATAAAATTAGTTAATGATTTTGCCGCTCCTACAGTTGCAATAATTAAGCACAATAATCCTTGCGGGGTTGGATGTGCCAAAAATATAGAGGCAGCATATCAGCTGGCGTTGCAGTGTGATCCGATCAGCAGTTTTGGTGGCGTTGTTGCGTGCAATAAAAAAGTGAATAAAGCGCTTGCGGAAAAAATCATTCAGATATTCACTGAGCTGGTTGTGGCTCCAGGGTTTGATCGCGATGCATTATCTGTTTTTTCTGCCAAGAAGAACTTGCGCGTTCTGTCCTATTCTCACTATCAGGATGAATATGAGGTAAGAGCGGCACTGGGGGGATTTTTGTTGCAGACTCAGGATAATAAATTAATAGAAGAGGCTGATTGCCGGGTGGTTAGCGATAGCCAGCCAACAACAGAGCAGATTAAAGATATGATATTTGCACAAAGGGTATGTAAGCACGTAAGGTCTAATGCAGTTGTTGTTGTTGGAAACCAAAGAACACTGGGGATAGGTTCGGGGCAGATGAGCAGGATTGATAGCGTCAAAATAGCAGTGAGCAAAAATAGTGTCAAAGGTGCAGTGCTGGCTTCAGACGGATTTTTTCCCTTTCCTGATTGCATAGTACATAGTGCTAAATCAGGCATATCTGCCATATTGCAGCCAGGGGGCTCTATACGTGATCAGGAGATTATAGATGTTGCTAATAAGCATAACATAGTGATGGTATTCACTGGATATAGGCATTTTAGACACTGATTTTATATACAGATTTACAGATTGCTGGGTGAGATGTGAGTGAGATGCAGGTTTTGCAGCCGGGAGCGAAGATAGGCATAATAGGAGGAGGGCAGCTAGGCAGAATGATGTCCATGGCTGCAGCTAGGATGGGCTATGCGACGCATATACTGACACCGGAGGAAAATTCCCCGGCTGCCCAGGTCTCAAGCAGCGTCACGGTCGGTGATTATGAAGATGAGAAATTATTGGGTCGCTTTGCAGCGGCAATTGACCTGGCGACATTTGAATTTGAAAATATTCCCTGTCAAGCTATAAAATACCTATCAAAAAGGATTCCTGTGCATCCGAGCTGGCAAGCGATATATATCGCGCAAAATAGAATCAGGGAGAAGCAATTTTTGCAGAGTATAGGGGTGCGAACTGCGCAGTTTGAGGTTATTGAGGGTGAGAATTGTGGTCCGCAGGTAAAATGCATTCCCGGTATTTTGAAGTCTGCCGAGCAGGGCTATGACGGCAAGTGGCAGTATTTGATCACCGAAAGATCACAGGTCGTGTCAATGGTGAGTGCTAACCAGCCATCAGAGTGGGTGCTGGAGTCACTGATAGAATTTGACAAAGAGCTTTCGATCATAGTCGCTCGGAGCCATAGCGGTGAAATTGAGTGTTTCCCTCCAGCGGAAAATCAGCACCAAGACGGGATATTATATACCTCAAAAATGCCTGCTGATATTGATGCGTCAACGCATAATGCAATGAAGGCTATTGCAAAAAAAATTGCGGATGAGATCCGTCTGATTGGAGTGATGGCTGTGGAATTTTTTTATTTAAAAGATGCGGGGTTGTTGGTGAATGAAATTGCCCCGCGTCCTCATAATTCTGGTCATTGGTCGATGGATGCCTGCAATATCAGCCAATTTGAGCAACATATTAGAGCAATATGTGGTCTGCCTTTAATCAAAGCTCAGAAGCATTTTGATTGTTTGATGCAGAATTTAATAGGCCTGGATGTAGCAAAATTGGAGCGTTATCTGGCTAATACTAACGCTAAGCTGCACCTGTATGGAAAAAAGGAGGTCAGGAAAGGTCGTAAAATGGGCCACATTAATATAATCAATCCTTAAGTTTGCTGAGTTTACTGCGTAAATAATGCTCAAAAGATTTAATAGTGGACTTTAGGCTCCTTGCCAAGAAGTTGCTTGCCATAAGATGCAACAACGGGGAGCGAAGCTGGAAATCTAGCTTGTATTTAACCAAAGTGGTATCATTATATTGTTCAAAAGTCCATTCTGCATTCAAACGCTTGAATGGGCCCCTGGTTGCGACCGTAGTTATTTTGTTGTGAAAATATAATTCGATTTCGCAGTCATATTCTATAGACCACAAACCAAAAGATAAGTTAACTGTTGCTTCAATAAAATTTTTTTCTTGCTTGTTTATTGTTATTGTATCGATATAAGTTAATATATTAGGATATTGTTTAATGTCCGCAACTACATTAAAAATTTCCTCAGCCTTATAAGAAAGCAATCTAGAGTTTGATATTATAGTCACAGCTGTTGTCTACTATATATAATAAATTTAAATATTCTTCTTAAGATTTATTAATATTACCAATATAAAAAATGAGATTTTTTTTCTTCGTTAATGTTAATGCAAGACCTATATTTATCTTCGATATTGCTCGATAATGATAATCTGATAATCGAAAATTATTTACCCTATTCATTAAAGCAACATAAGACCAAAATTTTTTATTAAACCCATAAAGCCACTAGCAGCACTCCTTTCTTGGCTCGAAAAAAAGTTGAAAAAGTTTTTTCGAGTAGTTAGGCTCAGATCCTTGATTGCATAGCTAACCTCTTTTAGCCTGAGCCATTCCAATGCCTCCTGTTCGCCGCCTATGGCATCGACTAATCCATGTTCCAGAGCCTGCTTGCCAGTGTATACCCTGCCGTCTGCAATGTTCATTACCTGATCTTTGGCGATACTTCTTTCTTGAGATATCAATTCAACAAAATATTCATAAACTATATC
>BLZN01000149.1 GCA_014132315.1 Rickettsiales bacterium
CTCACACAGCAGAAAGCGCCCTCTGTGGGGCAGGGGGATTTTGCTTGAAGATGGGGGTCCTGCCCAGGCATTTGGCGGCCCGGTGTCTTTCGGCTTTGTGGAGATTATGCGTCTTTCTGCGCGGGTAATGCCTCAAAACTTCTAAATATGCTAATTTCCTCAGTCAGGTCCTAAGAATTTATGCTCAAAATCTCTATTGACCAACCTGCCCGCACCCTCCTGTGTGTCTTATTTTATAAATATATTAATACTTGTGTATTTATTGTTAATTGCTAAATTAAATAATTATATGCCTTTTATATGTAAAATTATATTCTGCTCCTGCCTGATCTGCGCAAGAATAAATGCATCAACCCCAAATACCTCTCCTTATTGCCCCCGCCAAAACCAAAATTTTATTGATTAAGTTAG
>BLZN01000150.1 GCA_014132315.1 Rickettsiales bacterium
GTATATAAAAGCTTAAAAGTATTATCCAAATAAGTCCAGGAGTTGAAACCTAGGCTGGTTGTGCTAACTAGATATCCGCCATATACCCCAATCACATCTGCCACAAGGACCAATATGGGTAGGGAGATGACACCAGCCAATATTCTTGGAGATATCATATATTTGAATGGATGAACCGACAAAGTTTGTAAAGCATCAATTTGCTCGGTGACTTTCATGCTGCCGATTTCTGCTGCTATGGCCGCCCCAACGCGGCTCGTGATCATCAGGCCTCCCAGAACGGGCCCGAGCTCTCTGGTGAGCGACATCACCACAATAGTTGCTATGGAATCAACCGCATTAAACCTTGAAAAGCCCACATAGCTCTGCAAGGCTAAAACTGCGCCGGTAAAAAAAGCTGTCATTGCCATTATAGGCAGGGAATAATAGCCGATTTCTATCATGCTCCTAAAGAAAGCACGAAAATAAAAAGGCGGGAGAAAGATATGCAATATAGTAC
>BLZN01000151.1 GCA_014132315.1 Rickettsiales bacterium
AATAGCTCGCTTTGCTAATCATTGGCCCTTAAAGCAGCCTGTGCTGCCAGCAAGCGCGCAGCAGGCACTCTATATGGCGAACAAGAAACATAATCAATCCCTATCTGATGGCAGAAAAATATCGTCCTGGCATCCCCGCCATGCTCACCACAAAGCCCTATTTTCAACCCGCTTTTTTTGTCACGACCTCTTTTGGTAGCTATTTTTATCAGCTCTCCCACCCCTGTAATATCAAGGGTGCAAAACGGATCTTTGCTGAATATTTTTTCTGTCAGATACAAGGGAATAAAACTATGAGAATCATCGCGCGAAATGCCAAGAGTGGTCTGGGTAAGGTCATTGGTGCCGAAACTAAAAAAATCAGCCAAATCAGCTATCTCATCAGCCTTGAGTGCCGCCCTAGGTAGCTCGATCATCGCGCCAATTTTATATTCAACTTTCTCAGGTAACTTATTTGCTATATCTTTAATTAATTTTTTAACTATCATAAACTCCTTAACATCCATAACTAATGGAACCATTATTTCAGGATGCATGCTGACATTTTGAGCCTTTAATTCTGCCGCGGCCTCCAATATAGCCCTGGCCTGCATCTGGTAAATTTCAGGATAGCTAATCCCCAGGCGGCAGCCGCGGTGTCCTAACATGGGATTGGCCTCTTCTATCTGTGCCACGCGACGCCTGACAAAGTCAATGTCTTTGCCTTCTGTCTCGGCAACTTGCTGCATCGCCTCCAGGCCTCGTGGGATGAATTCATGCAGAGGCGGATCCAGCAGACGAACCGTCACTGGCAGCCCAGCCATAACTTTGAATATCTTTGCAAAATCGTTCTTTTGCATCAGATAAAGCTTATCCAATGCAGCCCCTCTGGCTTCAGAGCTATCCGCCAGAATCAGCCCCCTTACCGCCAGAATACGATCTTCAGCAAAAAACATGTGCTCAGTGCGGCACAGACCTATACCCTGCGCCCCCAGCTCCAGAGCTGCTTTTGCGTCATGCTCGCTATCAGCATTAGCCAAAACTTTCATTCCAGCAATCTCATCAGACCACTCTAACAATTGCAAAAAATTCTTCGACATTTCCGGCTGTTTAGTAGGAACAGAGCCGATTATAACCTCACCGCTAGAGCCATTCAAAGTTATCGTATCCCCTTCCTGCACAACCACATCGCCAACTTTAAAAAATTTATTCTTTAAATCTATGCACATGCCGCTGACTCCACAAACACAAGGCTTGCCCATACCTCTGGCTACAACCGCCGCATGCGAGGTCATTCCACCACGCGCAGTTAGCATACCAACCGCGACGTTCATGCCATCAATATCCTCAGGACTCGTGTCATTACGAACCAAAATCACATCCTTGCCGGTCTTGGCGAGCCGCTGTGCATCAATAGAGGAAAATGTCACTATGCCCACTGCAGCGCCCGGAGAAGCAGGTAAACCTCTGGTCAGCACTTTTCGCTGATAAGATTCATCAAGCACCGGGTGTAATATATTCTCCAAAGAACAAGGATCAATCTTGCATATTGCTTCTTCTTTAGAAAGAATATTTTCCGCATGCATGTCAACCGCAATCTTTAGAGCTGCCTCCGCGGTGCGCTTGCCTCCGCGCGTCTGTAATATCCATAACTTACCCATCTCCACGGTAAACTCTATATCCTGCATATCTTTATAGTAACCCTCCAAAAAACTAGCCACCCTTCCAAGTTCACTATAAATATCAGGAAATTCAGCCCCCATAGTCCCGGCAGATAAAGCAAACGGAGCTTTAGTGCCAGAAACAATGTCCTCTCCCTGAGCGCGCATCAGATATTCACCAAACAGCCCGCTGGCACCAGTGGAAGGATTACGCGTAAACACTACGCCAGTTGCAGATCTATCATCAACATTACCAAAAACCATCGCCTGCACCACAGCGGCAGTGCCCAGATCCTCCGCTATGGAATGAATCCGCCGATAAGAGATAGCGCGATCGCCCATCCAGGAATCAAAAACCGCCTTGATCGCTTTATGCAACTGCTGCACAGGATCTTCAGGAAAATCTGCTCTAGCCACATCACACACCAAATCTTTAAACATCACCACAATTTGTCGCATATCATCTATGCTAGGCTCACCGCCATAATCTGTGATAATCTGCTCAAAATCCGAATCATCCATGCCATACACAACGCTGGCAAATGCACGAATAAAACTCAGGTAGACGTCATAGGCAAACCTCTCACTGCCAGACCATTTAATCAAGCCAGGGAGCACCTCATCATTAATGCCCAAATTCAAGATCGTATCCATCATGCCGGGCATGGAAACGGGTGCGCCAGAACGCACAGAAAGAAGCAGCGGATTGTCAGGGTTGCCAAACTTTTTGCCAGAGAGCTTTTCAAGGCCATCTAGAGCCTGCAAGATTTTGTCGCTTAGCTCCTGCGGAAAACTTTTGTTATGATTAAAATAATAATTGCAAACTTCAGTGGAAATTATAAAGCCAGGAGGAACATTCAACCCAAGACTTGCCATTTCACAAAGATTTGCCCCTTTATTGCCTAAAAAACACTTATTATCCAAGCTTTCGCCAAGCTTGCCAGAGCTGAATTCAGCTATATATTTTTGCATTTTGAAGGTCCAGAATAATAGCCAATCAAAATAATAATTACAAACTTCGGCCGAAATTACTACAAAAAACTATCCATAGACGTTCAAAAGATTGAGATCAACCGGTGGGGATGGCAAGAAATGCTGCAAAAATTAAGCCCGCCATAAGACCTGCCACTACATCATCCAACATCACTCCTATGCCTCGCCTGATATTCGTATCAACAAAGCTCACGGGCCAGGGCTTAGTAATATCAAACAATCGAAATAATATAAAAGTTACCAATAAAAATAGAAAGCCCCTTAGGTTAAAAAAATTACTGGTATCTATATTAGCGAAAGGTACTGCAATAAAAATTGTAAGAATTTGCCCTACAACCTCATCAATTACTATTTCTTTGGGATCGTGATGCCCGGTATGCTTGGAATATTCGTCAGATGCCCAAGTGCCAAGCAAAAACAGCAATAATAAAACTAAAAAAACTAAGAGATAATTTTTGGTTACTAAAATAAACAAAGATAAAAATAGTATAGAAAAAAAACTCGCCCAAGTGCCTGGCATATAAGGCAGTTTTCCCACGCCAAAACAAGTTGCAATTGCAACAACAATTTTATTATTGCTAGCCATAATCCACTCTCCATATAAAAAACGCCAAACAATTATAAAAAGTATACTAGCACATAAAATGTTTTATTAAAAAATAAACTAATAAAAAAGTCAAAAAATAACAATATACATAGATATTAGACAAAAAATTCTAATGAATAAATTATATAATATCAGCAAACTACAGTAAATATGAAAGTTGGATAGATAAGGTATTAATTCTTAAAGAACTCTAAAATAAACAGCGGAAAAACTCTATTAAAACTTGATTTCTGCTCAAACTCAAATCATTAACAAGATGCAGATTCTGGTCTAATTTTACCCATTCTTCTATGAAGCTTTGAATGGCATATCTCCTTGAGATATCTTCCAAAACACTAAACTCACCCTGCATGATCTCCGCACCAACTTCAACTCGAGCACTCACCTTAATAATTCTGTTTAATAAGAACCATGCAATCACAAGAACTACAGGCCACAGCTCAGAATTCAAATCAAAACTCTCTATTTTATCATAATCTATCCTCCTTGCGCTAATCATAGATAAAAAATCACAATACAAATCATCGGCATTAAAATCCAGCAAAGACAAGGCAACCCCAGGAGAGCCGCCGGCCATTGGCAAAATTTTTGCAACAGAACCCCCCCCATCATTCCCATCTATACAAGAAGGCAAAACTCTCATTACTTCGCTATCAGTGAGCGCAGCAAAATTAACTCTGAAACAGCGGGATTTTATCGTGGCAGGCAGGACCCCAGGCCTGTGGCTGATTAAAAAAAATAGTGAGTGGTCCGGTGGCTCTTCCAATATTTTCAGCATTGCGTTAATTGCGCTATGGCTCATGCAATCTATACTATCTATCAAAACTATGCGCCATTTGGAAAAGGCAGGGGTTGAATGCAAAAAACCATTGATTCTCCTGACGTCATTCACAGATATCACGCCCTCTTTATCATTTATCACCACCAAATCCAAAAAATTATTGCTTGCAATCTGCTCCTCGATGATCCTCCTTTGCTGCGCAGATTTATCAGCGCCGAATATATGCTTAATTGCCATATAAGCGGCACTAGCCTTGCCTATCCCCTTCTGGCCGCACAGCAACCAAGAAGAATGTTTATTTTCTGCCGCTGAGGTGATTATTTTATATTCGCGTTCGTGTCCGACCAGGCTTCTGCAGCTTGCCGGGCCGAATTTTGTCTCAAGTTGCATTTAATTCAACCTATTAAAAAACCGTGAAAAAGCAACGGTAGCAATAAAATTTATACTGGCATATATCAGGGCAATATCCAGCAGCATCATTCCATCGTTGATAAAAGCTATCAGCGCCACCAACGCTAAAATATTAGTACCAAAGGAATTGGCAGCCAGTATTCTGTCATAAACAGTGGGTCCAGATATTGCCCTAAGCAGCAAAATGGCCATGCTAAACAAAATAATCCAGATTGCAAAAGTTATCATCATCATCTAAAAACCTCACAAACCTCATCTAGCGAACCCTATCTACGGATAATGTAATGGTTACTTTGGTTCCCTTATCAGGGACGCTTATGATGGATAGTTCACCCTGATGTAATTCAACTAACCTCTTGACCAAAGGCAGGCCCAGGCCCAGGCCCTCCCGCCGCAAACGACTCTCAGCCCTAGCAAAAACTCCTAACACCTTGGTTGCATTCTCCTCTGCAATGCCCACTCCGTCATCCTCTATAACTATTAGCAAGCTCTTGTCAACCAATATAGTATAAATATCAACACTGCTATTAGTAAACTTTAGCGCGTTGCTTAGCAAATTCAAAATAATCTGTTTAAATCTTTTTTCATCTATCAGAATTTTCGCAACACTAATATCGGTCCTTATTTTAATATCCCGCATAGAATACAGACTAGATAAACAACGCAAACAATAAGCCAATAAGCTCTCAAGATCAGCCTCTGACTCACATAGCACCGCATTGCCAGAAATAACCCTTGAAGAATCTAAAATATCTTCGACAATCGCCAAAAGGTGCTGTGCAGAGCTATATATATCTTTTATATATTCTTTGGGCTTACCCTCAAAACTATTCATGTACAGCAACATCTCTGAAAATCCAATTATAGAGCTTAAAGGAGTCCGCAGTTCATGACCAACATTCGAAACAAATATAGAATTAGTGCGATTTGTGCTCTCAGCTTGCATTAATTTCTGCTCAGTGAGCTCGCACCTGTCCTTATCAAGCTGGCTAAGCACCAAAACTTTATTAAACTCCGATATATTTTCATATCTTGCATTGCGTTCCTTTGCTATAGCAAAACATGCATACTCCTTGAACATCTCCAGATCTCTATTGTAAAGAGTAAGTTGCTTAAGTTTGTATTTAAGACTTTGCACGAAATGATTAATAACTAAAGAACTCGTTATGACTTCAGAAAACTCTAGTATATTACTTTTTTTAGGTCTAGCTTTATTATGTTTATAGAGCGACATGAGCGTCTGCGTGCAAGACTGAAGACCCTGCATAATCTTGCTGTACAGCATCCACGAAAACAAACCGATAAATAACATGAGCATGAGCAGCGCAACCGTTATTTTTGATAAAATAAAATGACCCAGAACCCTCAGCATAGTATTATAGCTATACATAGCTATAATACTTAAGTTGTAGCCATTAACTTTGCGACATATCTCGTGCTTCGAATGGGGCTCAAAAAAAGAAAACTTAGAAATTAGCTGATGCTGGTCGCAATCCAAGAGTCTCTCCTGCGCAAAAACCGCCAAATTACTAGCACTGCCGTATCTCTCAAATTTAGCTTGACTATAGACACCAGTGCCGAAAACCAGATTTGCATTATTAACAAACACAGCAAACTCATATTCCTTTAGGCCTGTCTTTTCTAGCTCATCAAGCACGAATTTTTGCAGTGCCAGCAAGTCAAGCATCACTACTAAAGTACCTAAGTATTTTTTATTATATCCCTCTATTCCAATAGCGAGAGGAACTGCCTGTTTACCTGAATTAAAATCCAATATGGGCCTACCAATCTTCACGGTGCCAGGAGAACTCCTAGTTTGTGACAAATAATCGCTATGCACAATAGTAAAATTGTTCTTGATTACCCCTTCTCTGCTCACCGCTATCACGGAATTTTCATGGTCAGCAAAAAAAATAGAGGTAAAATACAGACTATGCTCAACTGCATAATCAATTATGACATTAACAATATCAGAATTTGCATCATAAACCTTTATGTGCTTGCTGGCATCATAGATAATTTCAACGCTATCGCGCAAGTTATCCAGCAAAATTCTCTCCAGCAGCACAGAATTGCTCTCAATCCTATACTTGAAAAATTCTTCAGCAATACTACTGAGATATAAAACTTGCGATACTGTAATCGCTATTAAAACGCAAAATATAAATACCAAGAAAAAATATACCAGGGGTATTTTTTTACTATTGAGACGCAAAATCACTTATAAAAAAATAAATAATGATATAACATATATAATTCTAATTCAGAGACAGCGCAATCTCATTATTATAGGATCATTAACCTATCTCAAAATTCAGATAGACTGAATAATAAACACTTGAATGGAAAATAAAAATATTGTATTTTAATTTTGTGAATTTGCGAATGCTTATCATTCGCGCCATGATCAACCATATTATCAGATGTTATGCTAAGATCTTTATCTGTATTTACTATAATACTTTTCAACATATTCATGCTAAGCCCTGCTTATGCAAAACAAAACAAACCAGAAATCAATGTTTATACGGCACGCAAAGAAGAGCTAATAAGAGAGCTATTCGAAGAATTCACGAAAACCACAGGAATAAAAATCAATTTCATTTCAGACGAAGCAAGCAAACTAATTGCACGCATAGAAAACGAAGGCAAAGCAACGCCTGCGGATCTTCTGATGACATCTGACATTATGACCTTAAATCTCGCCAAAAAAAAAGGTATATTAGCCCCGGTACGCTCCGAAACGCTGCAGGAAGCCATACCAAAGCATTTGCGCGATATAAATTCAGAATGGTTCGGCCTAACCATCCGCGCTAGAGTCATACTCTATGCAAAAGACAAAATACAACCATCAGAGATAAGCGACTACGAAGACCTGGCGCTGCCAAAATGGAAAAATCAAATTCTGATCAGATCCTCTAAGAATGTTTATAATCAGTCATTGGTCGCCTATATGATAGAGGCTCGCGGCACAGAGGAAGCTCGCGGCTGGATCAGAGGATTAGTTGCCAATTTTGCTCGTCGTCCACAAGGAGGAGATACAGATCAAATAAAGGCGCTAATTAGCGGCGAAGGCAGCATCGCGATAGCTAACTCTTATTACTTTGCCAGGCTCGTGGAATCAGACGAACAAATCGCAGAAAAAGTCGGCATAATATTTCCCAACCAAAATAACAGCGGTACACATATTAATATAAGCGGAGCCGCAGTCACTAAACATGCCAAGAACCCTGAAAATGCAATCAAGCTGCTGGAATTTTTGGTAAGCCCAAAAGCACAATATATCTATGCAAAGCAAAACCACGAATATCCAGTGTTATCGGGAGTAGAAAGTTCTGCAATACTCAAAAGCTGGGGAAGCTACAAGGCCGATAATGTTAGCCTATCTAAAATCACAGAACATGCAAAAACAGCAACAATAATTGCAAATGAAGCAGATTGGCGCTAGCAGCAAGGCCACAAAGATATTAATCCTGGCAAGCGCGGGCTTGTTCATCTGGCCACTATTTTTCTTGGTGTTTCCCAGTTTTCACAATGTCTCGGATTTTTTTGCATATCC
>BLZN01000152.1 GCA_014132315.1 Rickettsiales bacterium
CATAAAATACTAATATTGTTACGCACTCTCATTTGTTTTATGGTTAAGGAAGAGCTAGTATAGCCAGGGTCTGACATTCTGTGTATAGCCACATAAGTTCTGCTATGAAGAAAAATGCTACTGTTTTAATGGTGCTCTGTTAAGAATGCTGGTTTACATATCGATTTTGCTATATATTGCTATATACGTCCAGTGTGACTCGCTTTAACAGGCTATACTTTCACGACAACATTATATATTTAGATGGCAAAACGTTTTGATATTAGATCAATATTGGTGATAGGCGCGGGTCCTATAGTGATAGGTCAGGCCTGTGAGTTTGATTATTCAGGAACGCAGGCATGCAAGGCTCTGAAGGAGGAAGGTTACCGCATTATTCTGCTAAATTCCAACCCTGCTACGATAATGACTGACCCTGCTTTTGCAGATGTAACCTATGTAGAACCTGTTGTTTTAGAGACACTGCAGGATATTATTGAGAGGGAAAAGCCCGACGCAATCTTGCCAACTGTCGGCGGCCAAACTGCGCTCAATCTGGCTGTAGAGCTCGAGGAGGCAGGAATCTTGCAAAAATTTGGGATTGAGCTAATAGGGACTGACGTTAGCGCGATCAAGAGGGCAGAGGACCGTCAGCTTTTCAAGCAGGTAGTTTCTGAGATAGGCGCAGCGTCTCCTAGGAGCATGATAATTCATGATATGGACCAGGCTGAACTGGTACTTGATCATGTGGGCTTGCCTGCGATCATCAGACCCTCTTTTACTCTTGGCGGCGAAGGCGGCGGCGTGGCCTATAACTTGCAGGAATTCGAGCAGATTGTTACCCATGGCCTCAAGATCTCCCCGACACATGAGGTGCAGATTGATCAATCAGTGATGGGCTGGAAAGAATACGAGATGGAGGTGATGAGGGACAGCAATGATAATTGCATCATAGTTTGCGCTATTGAAAATATTGATCCTATGGGGGTCCACACTGGTGATAGCATGGCCGTTGCTCCTGCAATGACCTTAACTGACAAGGAATATCAGAGGATGCGTAATATTGCCATTACCCTGATCAGGGAGATCGGCATCAAGGCAGGCGGCGCAAATGTGCAGTTTGCGGTGAATCCGAAAAATGGTGAGTTGCTGGTGATAGAGGCAAACCCTAGGGTTTCTCGTTCTTCTGCCCTGGCCTCCAAGGCTACTGGTTTTCCTATCGCCAAAATCTCCGCCAAGCTAGCTGTTGGCTATAGCCTGGATGAGGTGCTTAATGACTCTGCCGAGTCCATCACTGCTGCACTTGAGCCTGTACTGGATTATGTAGTGACCAAAATTCCGCGTTTTAATTTTGATAAATTTCCTGACAGCGCACCAGAGCTTTCTAGCTCTATGAAATCTGTGGGCGAGGTGATGGCGATCGGGCGCAGTTTTGCTGAATCTTTACAGAAGGCTTTGTACTCTCTTGAGAATGGCCTCAACGGCTTCAATGAACTTAGTAGAAATGAGCAGTACATTAGGGTTCAGTTGGCTAAAGCCACGCCCGAGAGAATATTGTTGGTGGCTGATGCTTTTCGTGTTGGCATTAGTCTGGATGAGGTGCAGGACATCACCAGATATGATAGGTGGTTTTTGGAGCAGATCAGGGGCATAGTGGAGATGGAGGGAAAAATTGCAGCTAGCGGCCTGCCTGATAACTCGCATGATTTTCTGCGGATCAAGAAGATGGGTTTTTCTGATGAACGTATCGCAAAACTGACTGGCTCAGATCTGGCTAATGTTGCCAAGCTGAGGAATGAGTTGGAGGTGCAGCCGGTATATAAGCGCGTTGATACTTGTGCGGCCGAGTTTTTGGCCAAAACTTCCTACATGTATAGCTGCTATGAGGATGATTTTTTTGCTGAGTGCGAATCTGACATATCCGCGGCAAAAAAGGTGGCTATTTTGGGCAGCGGACCAAACAGGATTGGTCAGGGCATTGAGTTTGATTATGTGTGCGTGTGTGCGTGTTATGCGTTACGGGAGCTTGGCTATGAGACGATTATGATAAATTGCAACCCCGCCACCGTCTCGACCGATTATGATACTTCTGACAGGCTATATTTTGAACCCCTAACTGCTGAGCACGTGATTGAAATTTTGCGTAAAGAGCAGCAAAAAGGCCAACTCCTGGGGGTTATTATCCAGTTCGGCGGCCAGACCCCCCTGAAGCTCGCAAAGTTTTTGCTGGATTCTGGTATTAATATTTTGGGCACTCACCCTGACTCCGTTGATTTGGCGGAGGATCGTGAAAAATTCAAAAATCTGCTGCAAGCCCTAAAGCTGAAGCAGCCTCCGAGTGATATTTGTTATAGCTGGGATGAGCTAGCGCAGAAAGCTAGCAAAATAGATTTGCCTGCTTTGATCAGACCTTCATACGTTTTGGGAGGTGGGGCGATGCAGATATTTTATGATGATGAAGCATTACGCAGCTATGCTAGCAAGCAGCCTCTGTGTTCTGGCGCTATATTAATCGATAAATTTTTAACTAATGCGATTGAGGTAGACGTAGATGCATTGTGCGACGGCAATGATGTTTTTATAGCTGGGATAATGGAGCATATAGAGGAGGCGGGGATTCATTCGGGGGATTCTTCCTGCTCCTTGCCTGCATATTCCCTCAGTCAGGGCATAATTTCTGAAATCAAGCAGCAGACTCGCATGCTTGCTTTGGCTTTGAAAATCAAGGGTCTGCTCAATATTCAGTATGCAGTCAGAGACAAGGAGGTGTACATACTAGAGGTCAATCCGCGTGCAAGCAGAACTATTCCTTTTGTTGCCAAGGCGACTGGCATTCCTATTGCCCAGGTAGCCACTTGCTTGATCTTGGGCCAGCCTTTATCTAGCTTTGATTTGATGCACAAAATGCAGAACTATATAGCAGTGAAGGAGCCAGTGTTTCCCTTTGCTCGTTTTTTTGGCACTGACGTTTTGTTAGGGCCGGAGATGAAGTCTACTGGTGAGGTGATGGGGATCTCGGCTTCGCTTGGTTGCGCTTTTGCAAAGGCCAAGATTGCAGCTGGGGTTACTTTGCCTGTTTCCGGAACTGTTTTTATTTCCGTAAACAACGATGATAAGCATCATATCGTGGGGATAGCACGCGAGTTATTAGGACTTGGCTTTAGGATAGTGGCAACTAGCGGTACGGCTAGCTATTTGCAAAATAGATCCCTGCCAGTTAGGAAAATTAATAAAGTTAGAGAAGGTAGACCTCATATAGTTGATATACTAATAAATGGAGATATTAATTTAGTAATTAATACAACCAAAGGCGCTAAGTCTATAGCTGATAGCTTTAGTATACGCCGCACTGCTTTGTCTTATAAAGTGCCGTATAGCACAACCATACGTGGCGCTAATGCTGCAATCATGGCAATAAAATATATGAAGAACTTTAAGAAAAAAGAAATTTTATCATTGCAAGAATGTGCAAAGCAGCTTAATTCTTTCAAAATTTAATTGTGTTTATTTTCCAACTGATACAAAGATAAAATTTGTTGGCTCTAATGTCTCTTGAATAACGCTCAGTACCTCTGATGTTGAGACGGCATTTATTCGCTCAGCTAGCTTTGTTATATAATCTTTGCCGAGATTTAGTATTTGCATTCTTTGCAAGATCGCTGCTATTTTGCTGTTTGTGTCAAGGTTGAGCATAAAGTTGCTGATTATATTGGATTTAGCAGCCTCTAATTGCGCTTCTGAGATACCGTCTCTTTTTAGTGTTGCAATTGACTCACGTATTAGCTCTATTACGCCACTTGGATTAATAGTTGCAGTGCGACCATACCAAAAATTGGTATGAGCATAGGATTGGAATTCTGTCCTTATCGTATATATTAATCCGCGCTTTTCCCTTAGCTCGTCGAACAATATGGATTGAAATCCTGCGCCGCCTATTATATAGTTTACAATTAGTGCTGTATAGTATTTAGGGCTGGCGGGACTGATGCCTTTTTGCCCAAAAAAGATCACTGATTGCGCAAAATCCTTTTCTACGTGCACTGGGTTAACTCTCTCCAGAGGATCTACGTCGATAATGAGTTTAGGATTTGCAGAAACCAATGGCAGATCTATCAAATACTCATCCAATAAGTTAGCCAGTTTGCTTTTACTGATATCACCTACTGCGCTGATTACGATATTGACCCTATTTATTGCTTTTTTAACATATTGCGATAAATCGCTGGCATTAATATTCTTTATCGTTGCTGCGTTGCCCAGCTTACTCTGAGAATACGCATGATCACCAAAAGCTGTTTCCATAAATTTTCTGGCACCCAGAGACACTGGATCGCTATCTTGATTGGAATGCAGCACTGCAAACCGATTTTTTACTCTTTCTATGCAGCTTGGCTCGAATAAAGGTTTTGTGAGGGCATCTCGGATCAACTCTATAGCAATATCAATATTTTTTGTTAGGGTTTTTAATGTGATATTGAGGTCGTCAATATCCACATCAAAGTCTAGCTCTATGCCATTGCTCTCGATTATTTCCGCGAACTCAGCTGCGTTCCTCCCACCTGCCCCTTCTTTCATAAGGGCTGCTGCCATTGCCGCCAGACCCTGTTTTTCTGCCGGGTCATAAGCATAACCCGCGTTTTTAAAAGTGACTGCCATGGACACGATAGAGGAACTGTGATCTTCCAGCAGCAGAGCTCTAAAACCATAACTGCTGTTGGTTTCTTGAAAGTTATAAATACCAGTTTTGTTGTCTGCAGCTAAGCAAGCAGTCTTGCTAAGTATAGCAAGTAAAAAAATTAATAATAATCTCGCTAACATATTCATTTTTGACTCAGTAAATAACCATCAAAACTGGATCCTATAATGTTTGTAATGGCATCGACAACCTCCTCCTTGATGACTGCTTGCAGCTTCTCCTGATGCCAAGATTCAATATCCTCTAGGGAGATGCCAACTGTTAAGGCAACACCATATTGTTCGGCTTTTTGATAAAAACTTTCCTGGCTGTAAACTATATCAGCGAGAATCATGTTTTTTGCCTTCTCTAGCTCTTCTTTTGAGATACCGCGGCTTATAAATTCCTGCATGACTGAGTCGCATTCCTGGCTGATTTTCTCCAGTTCTGCTTCTGCTGTTGGTGCGATGTGTATACCAAATATGGTATTTTCCTTATAAGCACCAGGGTCGTACTCTATAGCAACATCAGTCGCGAGCTTCTTTTCTATTACCAGGCTTCGATATAATCTGCTAGATTTACCCTCGCCTAATATATACGTGGCCACCAAGAATGATATGGATTTCGATAAACCGCTATATGCAGCGCTTGGCGCTTTATAGTATCGCACCCATCTTCTGGTGTCAAAATTACTATTCATTTTTAAGTTAAGTTTACCTACTATCTCAATTTGCCCTATTGTATCTCTCTTAATTTCTTGTGTATTTTCTATGCCACCATAATATTTCTGTGCTAGCGTCAAAACTTCCTCTGGATCTATGCTGCCAGATATCACTAATATGGCATTGCTAGGCTGATAATACTTATTGTAAAATCTTTGCAGATCCTCCTTTTTGATGTTTAGTATCTCTTTTTCCCATCCAATCACCGGTCTTCCATAAGGATGATATTGATATATTGTCGAGCGCATATGCTCTTCTAGCTGCTCTTTAGGGACATTGTCTGTCCTCATTCTTCGCTCTTCAAGCACCACTTTACGCTCTAATTCTATTTCTCGCTCATCGAGTATCAGGTTGCGCATCCGATCTGCTTCTAGCTCCATAGCTTTTTCTAGATGCTCCGGCATTATTTTTTCATAATATGCAGTAAAATCAAAGTGGGTAAAAGCGTTGTAGCTTCCTCCGTTACTGCCTATGATATGATGAAACATTCCTGCTTTAAATTTTTTGGTACCCTTGAACATTAAGTGTTCCAGGAAATGAGCCGTGCCTGATTTTCCAGGCTCGTCGTCGGCACCGCCAACCTTATACCATACAGAATGCGTCACTCCGGAGGTTTTATAGTCAGGCATCACAACAACTAACATGCCATTTTCTAGCGTAAATTGTCGCACTTCCTTAGCCAGGACGAGACCTGGGAGCAGCGATAACAACAGAATACCAATGGTTAATTTATTTTTTATTGTCATGGCATTGTTAGTATATTTTACGATACTTATTTAATCAACATAATTCTTTGTTTTTTGGGATTTATTAGCTTAATTTATCATTTGTCTTGTTATTTGCTCAGCAGCATTGATTATGGGTTGCGCGTTAATCCCAAAGAAAATAATAAGACTTGTGGGTATGAGCATCGAGGCTGATATTGCAAGGCCGGGAGCTATTCTTGGGCTTGCAGGTGGCCTGAAATATAAGTTTTCTATGATTCTGCCGGCATATATTACAGCAAATATTGAGCCGAGTAAGGCCGCGATTACCACCATCCAGTTATTCATTTTTAGCGCCGCTTCTAGCAAATACCATTTGGCTATGAAGCCCAAAGTTATGGGCATGCCTATTATGCTAGCAAAGCAGATTGTTATTGCTATGGATATCAGGGGCATTGACTTGCCCAGCCCCTTAAAGCTTTCTATATTTAGGTTTTTTCCTTTTAGCCCGACTTGTCCCGCTGCCATAAAAAGCGTGGTTTTTGCCAGGCTATGGCTGATAATCTGGGTTATTGCTGCAACTAAGCCAGCTTGAGATTTGAACGAAACAGCTACTATTATATAGCCTATTTGTGCAACGCTTGAATAAGCGAGCATTCTTTTGATGTTTGTTTGTAATATCGCAGCTACAGAGCCCAATAATATTGCTGCAATGCTGAAGAATATGAGCATTCTAGTGATCAATATGTTATCAGATATCAAATTGGCACCAAATATCACATATATTATCTTGATCAGGAGATAGACGGTCACTTTAGTTGACGTGCCGGAGAGAAACGCTGAGGCTAGATCAGGAGAATATGAATATGCCCCGATGAGCCACTTATGCAGCGGAAACAAGGCTGATTTTATTGCCAGGCCAGTGATGATAAAAATCAGCGCTGCTTTTGTCAGATTTGAGTCAAGCACCGCGGGGAGTTTCTGTGCCAGGTCTGTGATGTTCAAAGTTCCGGTTTGAGCATATATAAAACCTACCCCAATTAGATAAAAAGTTGCCCCGATAGTCCCGATAATTAGATATTCGAAGGCCGCTAAAAGTGCCTGCCTGTCCTTTCCCATAGCAACCAAAGCATAGGTTGAAAGGGATGATATTTCGAGGAAAACATAGATATTAAATATGTCATTGCTCAGGATTATTCCCAGCAAACCGGTGAGGCATAACATAAAAACTGCGTAGAATAGGTGAATTTTGCTGCCTCTGATTTCCTGCTCTACGCTTTCTCTACCGTATAGAATTGATATAAATCCAATGCTTGACACTAGGATAAGGAATATCGCACTCAGCCCACTAGCTTCTAGCTCTATGCCATAGGGCGCTTCCCAGCTGCCCATATTATATAATATTTTGTCCTGAGTTTTGATATGGTGAAATATTATAAAAGCGACAGCACTACTTATCGATGTAGCAAGCAAACATGCATACCATGCTATTTTTTTATTGTTAATTATTATACAAATTAGTGCAGTGGTTAGCGGCAGGACAATCTGCAGAGCCGCCAACTGTTCCGATATCATAAATCATTCTGCTAAGTTTTTTAATATTATATATTACAAACTTTTATTGTCTAGAACGTAGTCTGTCTCTTGGTGTCTTTATACGCAATTTCGCCAGTCTGCATGATGCTTCCCACCATGCTTCAGTTATCTCTGTTACCATGCGGTCCACTCTTTCAGATTCTGCAATGGGGTCGGAGCAATATTCTAGATATTTTTCCTTAAAAGGCCTGCTTGTTAGCTGCGCTACATCAAAAAAGAGCATTAGCCCCTCTTTGTCCCTGAACTCACATTTGGATTTTGAATATTTGTTAGATGAGTCTGGACAGGTATGTATTTCTTTGCTATTGATACCACACTCTTCTAAATCAAGTTTCAAACTGTCAAGATTCATCAATGCCTTTGCTTTATCTGTTTTATAGAACGTAACAGCCACTTCATCCACCATCATCTTGATTCTTTTTTTATCGAATATGTGTCCTCGCAGCTCACAGTCCTCTGCATTTATTGCCTTTATAAGCTCTTTGAGCTTTCTTTCTAGCTCTGGTACTTCATTCCTAGATACTCTATACATCGTCTTGCATGTTTTTTTAACTTTATACATATTATTATCATATTAATGCTCTATTAATGCAAGTGGTATCTAGCTTAAGATAGTAAAATTTTCAGTCGCGCTTGAGGAGGCAATATCTATGGCTCATAGTATTGTAGAGCCTCTATCACCTCCTTACGTTTAATTTTACGCTTCTTGCTTGGCACAGCCCTGCCAGTCTTGCGGCGATCTGCTTAACGCAACAAAACTACGAGAAACTTCAAAATCAATTAGACGGCCGATGATATATCAATTTTGCTGGCAACTCTGTTAATGGCACCCATTTTCATTATTGCCTCTTTAGAAATATCTATATCTTGTAATTTCGATGACTGCACCTCGATTATCTTAAGATTCTTTGGTATTGTGACTTCGATACTCTCTCCATTGCGCGCAAATGCAACCATTGGCACACCTGGATTTGCACATCTACCACATTGTTAAGCACTTTTATCTTTGATTCCGGTTGCTCCTCACTCGTAATTTTATATTCTCCTGCTGATAATTCTCTCAGCAAATCCTCTTATGATATTGCTGCCCTTCCTGGACCATCGGCATGTGTTATGAATATATCTCCAAAAGATGGATCATCAGAGTGGAACTTGAACAGAGAGCTTGCCATTGCTTGACCAAGCTCACCATATAATCCTGGCCCCTCCTTTGCAGAGACAGTGACTCTCTTCGCTTACTCCGAGCTTCGTGCGCTCAATTTGCCTGCTGTCAAAATAGGGCTTTTTTCATAAGGATTTTGCACAATACTTCCCCTTAATTATTATCTCTCTCATACTATAATTTCTAGCGCTGATTTTTCTAATGTTGCTGACATATCCACTTTTCTGTTTATAATACTTATTTAATGATATATTAAGATCTGATTAAAGTATTATTAACAAATTAACCAGCCACATTATCTAAGGTAGATCTGGTAGGTAAGCCCAACATCAGATATTAAAAACAAAAATTTATTTATATAAACTCCCCAGCTCCTGCGCCTGAACCCTCAAATGATAAGGTGCTGCCTGCCGATCTGAAATCTCCTCAAAAATCGCGGTAGCCTCTGGGAAATTTTTTTGTTTTGCAAGAAATAAAGCCTCCAGGAATTTCCCCGAATCCCTATAAATAAAATCATCTTTTGTTATGATCTTTAGCATGTGGCCTATGTCTCTCTCCACTGAGAATGATGTCAATGTGCTTAGATAGGCTGCGGTGTCACGGATAAAGCGCTGCGCTCTTTTGTCACTGACAATCTCTTGATATATTGATATGGCCTTTTCTTTGTTATTTTGCTGAAACGCTAACTCCGCCAGTTTGAGTTTTGCTAAAAAAGGATATTGGCTTTTGCCACTGCTGGCTATTTTTTCCAGCTCTGCAGTTTGATATCCCTGCATGGCCACAAGATAAAATTCAGTGCCAAGCTGCAAAGACGTCTGATTGCGCAGGGTGCTGCGCCAAGCAAGAAGTCCCATGAGCAGTGCAACGGTCAGCATTATGCTCACAAGCCATGCAAGATTTGCCTTATCAAGCTCCATAGTGGTTTTTATCCTTGCTAACCATGCAATAATGATAATATATCACATTATACTATTAATCATCATCATCAAATGCAAAATTGTCGTAATACCCAACAGTATCACCTCCTCCTAGTCTAATTGAATGTTGAGCAGGTTGTTGTAGTGCGCCTTCTTTAGATAATCCACAGAGCGAGCTGCTGGGGCTAGCGCTTTTTCTTTTTAGTTGGTCTGCCACTCGCTGTTTTATTAATTCGAGATCGGGTGCTCTCCCTTCTGTGGTTTCATTCTTTTTGTGATTCGTTATGAATACCTTAGAATTTTCTCGAAAATATTCTTCAAGTACTTGGTTTGTAACTTGTATTTTTTCAGCATTCAAGAGAACATCTCGCTCTTTTAAACGTAAAATGTTAAGTTCAGAATGAGGATGAATTTCAGCTTCAATCTCATAATAATTTTTGAATATTGATTTTAGAAGACCTGTTATGCCCAACATGCCTCCGGGATTTTTGTTCGCCTGCTGTTTGTCCGTTATCTCCTGCTGTTTGTCCGTTATTTCTATTACTGGTTTATCATCAAGTTTGCGTACAGCGAAATTCTCCAAAGAATCTTTTTGATGTTTATCTGCTTGGGCCCAAAAAACAGAGATCACTTCTTGTATGAGCGTTACAGAATCTGTGGGGTCATTAGGCATGGTTAATATATTAAATGTTAAGAAATATATATATTAACATGAATAAAGCTAATTTACAATAATTTCTTATTCATTAAATACCTTATGAATTTTTATTTGCTTTCCTCTATCATTTCCAAAAAATGCGCAAATATATATTTACTTTCGTGCGTGCCGGGGGAACTTTCTGGGTGATATTGCACTGACATGATTTTATCTGCTTTGGAGCGCATACCCTCTATTGTCTGATCGAACAATGATATATGGGTTATCTCTAAGCAATCAGGCAGGCTTTTTCTCTCCACCGCAAATCCATGGTTGTGGCTTGTGATTTCTATTTTGTTTGTCAGCAGATTTTTAACCGGGTGATTGGTTCCCCTATGGCCACAATGCATTTTGATCGTTCTTCCACCCAATGCTAGTGCCAACAATTGATGGCCAAAGCAGATCCCGAGGATTGGTATTTTTGCGTGCATTATTTGCCTGATTGTTGGCGTTGCATAGCTCGCTGTTGCCGCAGGATCACCGGGCCCATTCGACAGTACAACTCCCCTGGGCCGATATGCTAAAATTTCTTCCGCTTTAGCCTCAGCCGGCACTACGCAGACCTCGCAGCCTAACTTCTCCAGGCACCTTATTATGTTTTCCTTGGCACCAAAATCTATTAGCACTATAGGTTTTTCGGGATGGCTGCTTTGTGCCGTAGCGCTCCTTGCAATCTTTCCCCTACAAGCATTTTTTGCCAGCTCCAGACCCAACATTGATTTGGTACTCAGCAGCTTATCATATAGAGAGCGCAGACCCTGGCGGATCGGGCCTATTATGGCGTTTTGCAGGCCATGTCTCCCTATATATTTAGTGAGGGAACGAGTGTCTATTCCGTATATTCCGGTTATGTTGTTTTCCGCGACCCAATCTTTGAGGTGTTTGCTGCTGCGAAAATTGGCGGGATCTGTGATATTTTCCCTAACCACCAGGCCGCTTGCTAGTGGTTTTTTTGCCTCTCTGTCTTCCTGGTTAGTTCCAACATTGCCGATATGAGGAAAAGTAAAAGTAATAATTTGGCCGGCATAGGAAGGATCAGTGAGAATCTCTTGATATCCGCTCATTGCAGTGGTGAAACATATTTCTCCGGATGTGGTTTGGTGCTCCCCAATAAAATTTCCTAGAAATACCCTGCCGCTTTGTAATATCAAGGCTGCGTTATATTTATATATATAATTACTTAAAATTTTACTTGCTTGTTCTATGTATAGAAAATTTTTCATAATTTGAATTTTGTGCTTTTATAGAGATCATTATTATAAATTCATTTTTATAATTCTATGAATTCTTTATAAATTTTTAGGTTTGTATTATGTTTGATATTAGAAATATTAATGACACTGAACGCCTATATTGGATAAGGTTAGCGCGTTGTGAGGGCATTGGCCCTAAAACTTTTTTTGATCTGTTGCAAGTTTATGGCTCTGTAGAGGCAGCCCTAGCGGCTCTGCCCAATATCCTTAAGCGGACCAAAAAAGATCCTCTCAACATTTGCAGCTTGTCTGTTGCACGAAAAGAGCTAGATGCAGTGCATAAGCTTGGCGGCAAGATAATTACCCTTGTGGAGCCTGATTATCCAGAGCTCTTACGCAATATTCCAGATCCTCCTCCTGTAATTACTGTCCTGGGGGATATCTCGATACTAAGTGAGACCCTTATTGCTGTCGTGGGATCCAGGAAAGCAGCTGCTAATAGCAGTAAATTTACACAGCTTTTATCACAAGATTTGTGCAGAGCTGGCTACACTATCGTCTCAGGACTAGCTATAGGAATTGACAGCGTTGCTCATAATACAGCTATAGAGAACGGAGGTAATACTATTGCTGTGCTTGGCAGCGGAGCTGATGTTGTTTATCCTCAGAAAAATCGTGAGCTTTATAGCAAGGTTAAAGAGCAGGGGGTAATAGTGAGTGAGTTTCCTTTGGGAGCAAATCCTAAACCTCAAAATTTCTACAACAGGAATAGGGTCATTTCCGGGCTGTCTCTGGGCGTGGTTGTAGTGGAGGCAAGCCTGTCCTCTGGATCTTTAGTGACTGCCAAGAAGGCCATGGAGCAAAGACGTGCGGTATTTTCTGTGCCTGGCTTTCCTCTAGATTCTCGTTTTAGTGGCAGCAATAAGCTAATAAAACAGGATGCTTTTTTAACTGAATCTGCACAGGACATAATAGATGTGATTAATAATACTAAGGACCAAAAGACAGATCTATTTGATTCTGGCTATTACAGATTGCAGCTTTATAATAAGATCACGGACGCGCCTCTGGAAAACGAGATTGGTAAAATAAAAGCTGAGATAATTGCAGTTTTGGATAGTACCCCGGCTGGGATCGAGGATATAATCAAGAGCACGGGCTTTAAGCTAAACACTGTGTTAATTGCACTAGTCGAATTAGAGCTGGAGGGCAAGCTGGAACGTCATTTTGGCAACAAGGTGTGCTTATTATACGATTAAGCCATGCGCCTCACAGCGCTATTCTCATAACTTCTATTTTCTTATTGTATTATTTGGATTCCCTCATATACAGGAAGCAGCGGCAGGCTCATCTTTCTGGCCCTGCCTGCTTGACGGCATCACTGATGGCATCCTCTAAACTCGAGATCCATATCTGAGTGTCTGGATTTTGTTGCTTTCTTTCTGTAACAGATTTAAGCGAATGAATTGCATTATCAGTGCACCTAAGAGCCTTCACGAATTTTTCGTGAGGTATAGTGAATTCCATATCACAAAAATCAAAGCTCTTTCCATAAAAAGTTGAGCGGACATTGACGTTGAAGCAAGTCCGCAGTAGCAGATCTATAAAAGAGAGCCTTCTGGGTAAATCTTTAATTTTGACTTGGATAGCCTCTTTGTCAGACTGGTCTGATAATCTGCAGTGCTTATAAAAATCCTCCCTATCTAGAGAAATAAATTGTGTCCCTATTCTACGATAATGAGATTCTTCTTCTGTTAAGGTAACGCAAGCTGCAGAATTAGCAGCAACATCTAAAAATTCTTTTAGCCTTTCCTGCATAAAGCTATCCTGCTTTGGGAGATTGCATGACTCATTTATCAGCTTGAGGGCATCCTCTAAAGTAAAAATATCATTAGAGAATACAGCTTTAACAAGATACTCAGTTAAGTCGGCCTTGAAAAGAGCAGCAGTATTGTTCACTAAATCTTTACAAGGTATAGAAATAGAGGCTGGAAAGCGTGCTTTAGGATTGAAACCGAAGAATTCTAATAATCCCAATATGGCATCTCTATTATTCAGCTTCATGTCTGGGAATGTTAGGAGGGTTAACAGCTCTCCTGTAGGCTTCTTGCACACAGATTCAATTCTTATTTGACCTAAAGGAACCTTAAATTTCTTAATTATAGCTACCTTATCTTTGTGAGGAAGAGGGAGTCCAAAAGATACTCTGTCTTCTGGTAAAATAGTGCTATTAGCTAAATTATTAATAATTTTTAATAGTTTTACTATTCTTGCTCCAGCTTCTTTTCTCATGATTAAGTCTTTTAATATTGATATGTAAATAAATATACTATAAGAAAATAGAAGTTATGAGAATAGCGCTGTGAGGCGC
>BLZN01000153.1 GCA_014132315.1 Rickettsiales bacterium
TTGATTGATAGTCTAGGCTCTATAATTTCAGAATGCAAAAATCTCATAGTAGTAACTCTTTTTGCCTCTAATGTTGCACGCATAGAGTCTGTGGTTCGTGCTGCCAGATCACATGGAAGACGTGTTGCGGTATTTGGGCGGTCTTTGTGGAGAGTGATCAATGCAGCGAAGGACAGCGGATATTTTGAAGATGTGGAATTTTTGTCTGAGAAGGAGATTGGCAACATACCGCATGAGCAATTGCTGCTGCTTTGTACCGGTTGTCAAGGGGAGTCTCTGGCTGCAGTTAGCAAGATAGTTGATGATAATCATGATTATATAAAATTGTCCCCTGGTGATGCGGTGGTTTTTTCGTCTAGAATTATCCCTGGCAATGAAAAGAAAATTTTTAGGTTGCTTAACAAATTAGCTAGGATGGATGTTAAGGTATTTACTGAGAAAACACACCATGTGCATGTTTCTGGGCATCCACACAGGGATGATTTGCAGCGTATGTATGACCTAGTGAGACCAGACGTGGTGATTCCAGTGCATGGAGAAGACATGCACATCAAAGAGCATGCTGAATTGGCCAAGAAATGCGGAGTTAAGCATACGATTAGGGTCTCTAATGGAGATTTAATTAGAATATCCCCTGATATTACTGAGTGTATTGGTGGGGTTAGGTCCGGTTTTTTTGGCATAGACGGCAATACTCTGCAGTTGCCTGATGGAGAGGTGATCAATACTAGACGTCTGATGAGCGAAGGTGGCCTGATAGTGATTATTCTGGTTGTAAACGATAGAGGTGATCTATTGAAGCCCCCAAGTATATATGCTCCAGGAGCTTTAGACCGCAGGCACGACAGGCCTTTATTGGAGTCTATGAAGCACCTGGTTCAAGACGCTTTGCTTTCTGGTAACAAGCCCAGAATATATAACAAGGATAAAGTGGTGGGCAATATTATAAAAAGATTTTGCAGAAAGGAGCTTGGCAAAGAGCCGCTGGTGCATGTGCAGATAGAGCGCATAGAATCTCGAAGATCCTGATGCTTGCAATGTTTGTTTTGATTAATTTTTGCTAATCTTTTATTAATTTATTATAAAAATACTTGATTAAATCGATTATTTTTTTAGGTTCGTATAGAGAATTGACTTGCTTGCGCAGCTCGGCTGATCCTGGCAGGCCCGTGCTATACCAGCCTATGTGTTTGCGCGCAAACAAAACCCCCGTCTTTTCGCCGTAATGATCTAGCACGGCATGAAAATGCTCAAGGATTATTTTTAGCTGTTCTGCTAGGTGGGGATCTGGTATTTTTTCACCGGAGCGAAGAAATTCAATTGCCTGTTTTATGAACCACGGCTTTCCATAAGCGCCACGGCCGATCATCACCCCGTCTGCACCTGATTCCAGCAAGGCTATCTTTATATCCTCTAGTGTCTTTATATCACCATTTGCTGTTACCGGAATCTTCACTGCTTCCTTTACTTTTCTGATGAATTGCCAGTCTGCCTTGTCTTTATACATCTGGCATCTCGTTCTGCCATGCACCGTGACCATGGAAATCCCTAAATCTTCGGCTATTTTAGCCAGTTTGGGAGCGTTCAGGCTGCTGTGATCCCAGCCGGTGCGCATTTTAACCGTAACCGGAACTTGTACCGCCTGCTTGACTGCGCCTAAAATCGCCGCAGCTTTTTTTTCGTCTCTCATCAGTGCGGATCCGGCATATCCATTGACTACTTTTTTCACTGGACAACCAAAATTTATGTCAATGATTTTTGCCCCCATATCCTCCAACAACCTTGCTGCTTCTGACATAACTCCAGGCTCGCATCCCGCTATCTGCACTGCCGTGATGTCTTCTTTGTCTGATATGCTGGCTTTTTTCAGACTTTCTTTGGTTTGGAGGATCATTGCTCTGCTGGCGATCATCTCTGAAACCACCAAGCTTCCTCCGTGCTCTTTAACTATTTTTCTAAATGGCATGTCCGTTACGCCTGACATTGGCGCCAGTATCACTGGATGCTCTAGCTGAAAATTTCCTATAAGCATTTTTGCTGGCTTGGCATAATTTCTAGGAAAGTCGCTTGGGTATATTTTGTAAAAAGACCATGTTTATTTTTGTCGCTATGCTTGCGCAGGGACTAATCAAGCCTTTGTCTTCCTTAGGAGCAAAGACACCGCATCCTGCAGTTAACATAG
>BLZN01000154.1 GCA_014132315.1 Rickettsiales bacterium
AACCAAAGCTTTCGGTGTTTTATCCAGATCGTCTTTGTCGAATTTGAAGAGAAGAATAGTTGGGTTTCTCGAGTATCTCTGGAAAACAGTACGACCTTGATTTCCAGAGTACTTTGCGATGTCAAACCTGCGGCAGACGGGTATTTGTCAGAGAGAGGGAGTCGGAGGTGTATCCTTCACAGGCCAGAGGCTCCTGATGTCTGTCTGAAAGAAGGGAGATAAGGTATTCCGGATAACGGATGTCGCCTATTGCGTCACCAGGGTGGGTAGAGTCTTCAAATAAACGTTTGCTGTCGAGTCCTGGATTATACATGATCGTCTTCCTTTACGATGCTGTTTTTCAGGGCTTTAAAACGGTTAAGGTTTAAAGCGGTAACCTGTTTAATCAGTTGTCGATGAATGCAGTATTTCTATTTGTTCCGATCCAAAATTATCATTGTGTAGCCTTACAGCCTTAAAACTACCCCTTATGTTCTTCAGCTGTTACCGATTAAGGTATCGAATTTCTTTCTGCCTGTCACTCTTTTGACGCTTAGTATTTTTTTGACGGTATCATCTGTAT
>BLZN01000155.1 GCA_014132315.1 Rickettsiales bacterium
CTATACTAGTGACAATATAATTTATTAGACCTTAAATCTGCTCAATATA
The DNA here is from genome assembly GCA_014132315.1 of Rickettsiales bacterium. Taxonomy (GTDB): domain Bacteria; phylum Pseudomonadota; class Alphaproteobacteria; order Rickettsiales; family BLZN01; genus BLZN01. The sequence continues at coordinate 50 of BLZN01000155.1, forward strand.
ACGCAAGACAAGCCTGTAAAATACACAATCAGCTTGCCGCTTTGCAACTTACAAACCCGTAACATCTTCTGTAGTCCTGAAGGCTTATATTGCAAAAATACAAAAAATGTTTAAAATAACAGATAAATTATTTTCTTTTTTACTTTTAACATGAAAGATGTGGTGATTGTTGGCAAGCCTAACGTCGGCAAATCTGCTTTATTTAACAGGCTAGCTGGACGCAAGCTGTCCCTAACTTCAAGCAGCCCAGGGTGCACAATAGACTGTAAGGACTCGACCTTAGAAATCGATCGTAAATTTTTTAAATTAATAGATACTCCAGCATTGACACTTGAACGGAGACGCTGCCCAAGCCAGGTTTCTGGCGCCCTAAAAAAGGCGCATATTATTCTGTTTGTGGTGAGTCCTGAGATTGGCTTGGAAGATTTTAATATCGCAAAATGGCTATATAAACACAATAAGAACATGGCAACAGTAATTCTCGTGGTCAATAAAAGCGAAAAGGCAGATCCAGGAGAAGGTGATTGCTACAGCCTAGGCTTTCCCGAAGTTCTTTTCACGTCCACAAAAAGTGGATTTGGGATTAGAGATTTATTGGCCAAGCTCAACAAATTTTTACCAGAAAATTCTGACTCTACTCCGTCCAAGGATGAGATTAAAATTGTAATTGTTGGCAAGCCTAACGTTGGCAAATCCACCTTGATTAATAGGCTGACAGGCTATGACAGGGTCGTCACCAGCCCGATAGCCGGCACAACCCGCGATTCTGTGTGGATCGATATTACACATAACAACAAAAACATCAAGCTATTCGACACAGCCGGAATGAGAAAAAATTTAGGTGCCTCGAGCGAGCTGGAGCACCTCTCAGCTAAGGTTGCTCGCTCGGCCATAGAGCACGCAGATGTTGCAGTGTTGCTGATCAGCAGCGAAGATGGCCTAACGCGCCAGGATCTTAATATTGCAAATTTCGTGATCAGTAAAGGAAAGGCATTGGTCATTGCTGTCAATAAATGCGATTTGCTACCTAGCACAACGCATAAGGACCATATAAACCGCGCAATCCGAGCATATTCTTTTATCAGCAACTGCCCAATCTTTATGCTTTCTGCGCTGCACAGCGATAGTTGCGCTGAATTACTGAACTGCTGCCTGCATATATATAATTTGTGGTGCAAAAAAATCACTACCGCTGCTTTAAACCGATGGCTGCACCTCCTGTCCAATGATGACAGCTTGTCTGAAAAAGCCAACTCAATAAAATTG
>BLZN01000156.1 GCA_014132315.1 Rickettsiales bacterium
TGGCGATACTTCTTTCTTGAGATATCAATTCAACAAAATATTCATAAACTATATCTATTGATTCCTGGATTGCCTCTTCTGCTTTGATGGAGATTTTCTCGAAAGGTGAGGGCGAGCCCTTGAGTTCCGACTGCGAAGATTTGATGGTATTGGCGTTCACCCCGAGTTTTTGCATGAGCTCCGTTACCTCAAAATATTGAAAAATTGCACCAATGGAGCCGGTTACCGTGCCTTCATGAGCAAAGACCTGGTCTGCAGCTATTGCCACCATATATCCAGCGGAAGTCGCGACTGCCCCCATAACGGCCACCACGGGCTTTACGGACGAGATAGCTTTTAAAGCCTTATACAAAGATTCTCCTCCCACTGCTGATCCGCCCGGGCTGTTTATATATACCAATAATGCTTTTATACTTTTGTCTTCGGCTATTTTGCGCAGGGCTAGCTCTGTCTCATGATTCTCAGCAATCACTCCCGATATCTCAACTCTACCAATAATATTGGCATTGCTTGGCAGCAGAGTAGTGTAGCTGTTTAAGAAGCTTAGCGATGCAACAAGCGCAAAAAACAGCGCAATAAAACGCCAGCGCTTGATCCTATTTTTTAGCAGATTTCTGTCTTGAATCCAATCTGAAATACTTAACACATTAATATTACTATTTTTAGTATCTAGTTTACTCATTGGTAGATAAAGATTTGATTGACAGCTCCACCACTCTTCTTTTTGGTGCTAGCTCTGTAACTGTAGCTTGTATTGTGCTACCTTTTTTAAAATCTCCTAACTTGAATTTCCCAGCCGCACTATCAAACAATTTGAATGCTTTAATTAAAATATTAACATCCTTGGTGATGTTCACCTCCAGGCCCTCAGAGCTTAAATTGATAACTTTACAGGATAAGACTTCGCCTTCAGATAGTTTGTTAAGTAGCGCTTCGAGCGGATCATAAGTAACCTGCTTAATCCCCAAATTTATCTGCTCTTTCCTGAGATCTATTTTTATTATCTTAGCCTTAACTTTCTGCTTAACTTCAAGGCCCTTCATATTCTCAGCAGGCTTGCCTTCCCATGCGATATTGCCAGGACTCACAAAACCCTCAATACCCTCACCCAGAGCCACAAAAACCCCCGAATCGCTGATTCTGCTTATCTCATGCTCAATCACATCTCCTATTTTATGCTGCTTAGCAAAATTTTCCCAAGGATTATCAGTGCATTTTTTAATGCTTAGGCTAATTCGATTTTTATCATGATCTATGGATAGCACCATGACATTAGCTTGCTGTCCCTTATGCAGCAAGCTATGTGGATTGTTGTCTGCTTTGGACCAGCTAATCTCAGTAACATAAACCAGCCCCTCAATTCCGGGTTCAAGTTCCACAAAAGCACCGTAATCCGCAATACTTTTCACAGTGCATTTATATATCTCGCCTATCTTATATTTCTCTATAGTTTCCTTCCAGGGGTTTTCTTGCAGCTGCTTCATGCCCAAAGATATTCTTTGATCTTTCAAGGAAAGCTTGGTGATTTTAGCTTTAACTTTTTGCCCCAAAATGAGAACCTCGGAAGGATGAGAAATTCTGCCCCATGATATGTCAGTAACATGCAGCAGCCCATCTATGCCACCAAGATCAACAAATGCGCCATAACCAGTAATATTTTTGATGGTGCCTTCAACTATCTGCCCTTCTTCTATATTCGAGAGCAGCTGGGCCCTTGCCTGTGTTCTTGAGGCCTCAAGTATGGCACGGCGCGATACAACTATATTATCCTGTTTTTTATCCATTTTGAGAATTTGGAAAGGCTGCATAATGCCCATAAGCGGCGATGCATCTCTCACTATCTTAATATCAATCTGCCTCAAGGGCAAAAAAGCGATGACTCCTTGCAAGTCCACTGCAAATCCGCCCTTTACTTTAGCAAAAATAATGCCATGAACCACCTCATTGTCTTTGGCTACTTTTTCCAGCTCTGGCCATCTCTGGTGCCTAATTGCCTTTTCATAGCTCAGCACCGCACTATTTCCCCCTTCATCCTCATCGCTCTCAGCTTTTTCTACATATACCTTAATAACATCACCTATCTTTATATCTAAATCTTTAAAATCTTTTGCTTCTTTCCCGAGCATAAGTTCTTTTATCGGAATCTGTCCTTCAAATTTCATTCCAATATCTACAGAAATATAGTCATTATTAATTGCGATGATGACGCCATCCACAACGCTGCCCTCTATTTTCTCTTTGAATGGATTATTTGCTTGCAGCATGCTTGCAAAGTTTTCGTCCGTCTTAAAAGACTGATCGTATTCCTGTAAATACTTAATAGACATAAATCCTCATAAATAAAATCTAAGAAATATAAGTTAAATTACGCTTAATGCTCTCCAAAATCATTGATATAGTTTATGAATATTTTGTTGAATTGATATCTCAAGAAAGAAGTATCGCCA
>BLZN01000157.1 GCA_014132315.1 Rickettsiales bacterium
TTGGCTAATTTTTATGAGCTCACCCCTCTTCTGCACCTTCAAGACAGGTTTTTTGAGAGATTTTTCAGTGGACACATATTCTTTCCGGAGTAATTCTATGAATTCATCTTTTATCACTGATAGCGCTTTAGCATGTGCTTTCAATGCTTTGGGTAAATCTTGCAGTACTGTTGTAGTTGGAACTTCTTGCACTTTTATGCCTTTCGCTGTCTTTTCTAATAAACAGTGATCACGATCCGGGTCTATGTTTTCTAGATGGCGCAGAATGTATTTATAATGCTCATTAAAATCTATACTTTTAAGATAACCGGTTACATAACGGCACGCCTTTTCGTCTGCGAACCTAAGATGTTTAACCTTGCGCCATTCTGGATGAGGGTAATTCTCAGTGATGTACACTTGCTCTCTATGTTGACCCTTGCCGTTGGCATTCACAGCGAAATTT
>BLZN01000158.1 GCA_014132315.1 Rickettsiales bacterium
CGAGATGTTAACCATGGAGACAGAACGCGCGGCACGCCTAGAAGAAATAATAAATCTGCACAAGCACCGCGTGGCTCTAGACCTAGAAATGAGAGCGGCCCTGCTAATGCAAAAGATAAAAAACCACGTTTTTTTTAGTGTCTATTAACAGCCGATTTTTAGGCACTTTGGGCCTAAAAGCAGTAGTTGGTGCAGAGATTGAATTTTATCTAGCTGATTGTGGGCAACGTTTTACTGATTTTATTAGTAAATATTTTGCTGGTTGTAGCAGAGATCTGCCGAGCATTGCGCCCGAGAAGGGCAAGGATCAGTTTGAGGTACAGATTAGACATGGCGCCGATCCAGAAAAAGTTGCTCATGATTTGGTACTGTTTAGGGAGGCAGTTGATGAATATAGTAATATTTTCACTGTTGAATCTAGCTTTGCCGCCAAGCCCTTTACTGATCAGCCCGGCAGCGCTCTGCACATAAATCTGAGTATTCTAGATGCCAATCAGAATAATGTTTTTGCAAAGCGTGATGGCCTAGAAAGCCCGATTCTGCTCAATGCGATTGGAGGTCTGTGCCTGTTTATGACCAGCTCTATGATTTATTTTGCACCCAATCCAGACTCATACCGCCGCTATCTTTATCCTGATATTGACACTCCGACTACTGTTAGCTGGGGCGGCAATAACCGTACTACTGCGGTTCGAGTGCCGACCTCTTGCCCCATCAGCAGGAGAATAGAGCATAGGGTGGCCGGAGCAGATAGCGACCCATATTTAGTAATCAAAACAATTTTGCAAGCCGCTGAGTATGGAATTGAGAATAAAATTGCACCTCCTGCAAAGATATATGGCATTGCCGGCAATGAGCAATATTCATTGCCTAAATTACCTATGAGCTTGGAGGAAGCAAGAAGATGTCATGTTGCAATATTTTAGCTTAATTATAGTAACATAGTGTTTTTAGCGAATATGATGCTACAAGGCCGGGAGCAAGCTGATTGGCTGTGAGGCAATGCACAAAGGCCCTTTAAATCTTATTTAAAGGGCCTTTGCAGCAATGTAGAAAAGCTGCGATATTGCCGGCTCTGTCTGTTATTAGGTGGCTGAGACGCTCACTAAGCCGAAGCCGCTTTGGAATCCTTCTGGCCGCTCTGCTGCTGTTTTTTCTCGTCGGCAGCTTTTTTAAAATGCGCCTGCAAACTATTGTCTGCGTTATATGCCTTTACTAATTCCGGTGATGCCGAATTCACAAGTGCTTCTTTCAGATGACCCACGCTTTCTTTAATAATTTTGTGTGTGTCTTGCGGGCGTGCTCTAAGATGAGACGCTTTTTCTTCTGGATAATTCAAAGCAAAGTTTGTAGATTGTGCTAATGCTAATACGAATTCCTCATGTATAATTTTTGAGGTCTTAAAGGACACACCGTCTTTCACTGCACTTACAATGCCCTCTTTAAGAGTTGTAGTAATTTTTTTTGCATGCTGCTCAGTAATGCCATTAATTTTAAGCATACCTTTATAAAAGGCATCACTTATGGCACTGGCCTTCTCTTCTATAAACTTGTAGGACTCTTCGTCTAAGGTGTATTCTCCTTCAGGCCCTTTACTCTGACAAAATTTGTCTATGTACGATATGAGAAAGTTTTGTTGCTCACGCAGATAATGCTCTAAATTTGTAAATTCAGCCTTTTGTCTGTCAATCAGCGCAATTGTCTCTTCTGCTAGGCTCTTTTTGTCTAGCTCTCTTAAAATATAAGCAATTACATTGTCTTGAAGCTGGATGTTTACTCCCTTGGACTTCCCAGTTTTTTTGTCTATTTCCTCAACCTTTAATCGCTGCGCCGGCTTGCCTTCTGGGGATTTGCTCTTCGGATCTTCTTCGAAGCTGATCCTGATGTTGTATTTCCGGTTACTCAATTCTACGCCTATTTGGCCATCTTTGTTGATTATCAAATCTCCGCTCAGGTCGCCCTGAAAAAAGACGCCATAAGTATGATCACGCAGCATGGCAAAGAGGCTCAAAATAAGCTCTATCCATGTCATGTTTTTCAGAGTTAGACCTCGCCATTCACTTGTTTCTAGCCTTGTGGTGTCTCCGTCTTTCACTATCCTTGTTCCTGGTAAATTTGCCATTGCCTTCTCCATATTTTGCTTCTTACTTTCTAAGTTTATATATTAAAGATTATCAAATTATTAATAATTGATTTTATCACTGATACTGTATAGAATTTTGATGTTTCTGTGGATTCATGTTTATTTTATGGTTGCAAAAATAAGGGTCCAGAACCCGGTGGTTGAGCTGGATGGCGATGAGATGACCAGGGTGATCTGGCAGATGATCAAGGATACCTTCATCAAGCCTTATCTGGATATCCGGCTAATTTATTTTGATCTTGGGATTATAAATCGAGATAAAACCGAGGATGCGGTCACAGAAGAAGCGGCACATGCAATCAAGCAACACGGGGTGGGCATAAAATGCGCCACTATCACTCCTGATGAGAATAGGGTCAGGGAATTTTCTCTGAAGCGACTTTATAGATCTCCCAACGGCACTATTCGTAATATTTTGGGCGGGACAGTTTTTCGTGAACCGATAATATGCAAAAATATCCCTCGTTATGTGCCTGGCTGGAAAAAACCGGTGATAATCGGCCGTCATGCCTTTGGCGATCAGTATAAAGCCACTGATATTGCGATCAGGCGCCCTGGGAAGGTGAGCTTGCTTTTTGAACCTGAAGACGGAGGTACACCTGAAAAATTTGAGGTGTTTGAGTTCGATTCCAGAGGCGTTGCCATGGGGATGTACAATTTGGAAAGCTCGATAGCCGGCTTTGCCAGAGCTTGCTTCAACTACGGCCTGACAAGATGCCTGTCGGTATTTTTATCTACCAAAGACACTATACTTAAAAAATATGACGGATTGTTCAAGGAGGTATTTGAAGAAATTTTCACTAACGAATTTGCAGAGCAGTTTTCTGAAGCAGGAATAAGCTACAGCCACAGACTGATTGACGACATGGTTGCTTATGCAATCAAATCTGATGGGGGATTTGTTTGGGCATGCAAGAATTATGATGGCGATGTGCAGTCAGACATTGTGGCACAGGGCTTTGGCTCGCTTGGCTTGATGACCTCTGTGCTGCTCTCTGCTGACGGCAAGGCGGTGGAAACAGAGGCAGCACATGGCACGGTCACTCGCCATTTCCGTGAATATCAGAGAAGCAATCCGACGTCTACTAACCCTATAGCATCCATTTTTGCCTGGACCAGAGGGCTGAAATACAGGGCACTGTTCGACAATAATATGAAGCTGAGCAATTTTGCGGAAAAATTGGAGCTAGCTTGCA
>BLZN01000159.1 GCA_014132315.1 Rickettsiales bacterium
AAAGAAGCTAGCAGAAAAGTTACGATAATCGATACAGCAAATAATAGGCTGATTTTGAAGTCTTCAAATCTTATCATGACAATGCAGAAAGATAATATAGCAAGTATTGATCCGTTAATAATACTAACTATAATTTCTTTACCAACTATACGCAGCACATTTATTCTTTTTAGCTCTCTGGTGGCAATTGATCTTACTGTTACTGTTACTGTTTGTATTCCAGAGTTACCGCTGATTGATGCGATTATCGGCATCAGGATTGCTAAGGCCACAGCTTGTTCGAGCGTTGCTTCAAAAAAACC
>BLZN01000160.1 GCA_014132315.1 Rickettsiales bacterium
GTTAATAAAATAATCATTAGAGGTAAATATGCCACAACAACTTACCAGTGATAACAAGAGCTGGTTTCAAAAAATTAAAGATTTTACTTTAGCAGCTTGGTTTCCCTATACAAAAAGCTCTGTAAAGTATTGGAAGGATACCGATTCATATTTTAAGCGCTCAGCGTTATCAGCTGCTGCTGTACTGTCTTGTCCTATAGCTTGGATATCCAAGCCTTTCTATGCTCTGTACGAATTAGGCAAGGGTATTTTTTCTAAAGAGTCTCAGCAAGATGGAGATTCGTCGCAATCTCAAGAAAAGGAAGATTGGGAGCGTTATAGAGATTTTTGGGACGCAACTATATATGATCATGGCTCAAGATCTGGAGCATATTTTGCGAGCTATGAGAGCGGATTCAAGGGCGGAATCGCAAGGTTCCTTCATCGTTTATTGAGCTTGCCTTTCAGCGCAGTAAATGTCTTTATTAGGGTCCTAGAAGTGCCCTTCGGACTTTTGCTGGGTTTATTTGGCAAAAAACCTTCGTCATCTGTTGAGCAGCCTGCTCAGCCGCAACATAGCCAATCTCAGGGTGCTGATCTATCTCAGGAACC
>BLZN01000161.1 GCA_014132315.1 Rickettsiales bacterium
ATTAAAGTATAAAATAAATAAAATAACTTAATTATATACTTCTTAAATAATTATCCGCTCAAGAAAGTATAAAATAATTTATTTATAAGACAGTAATAAAATTTAAATGATCTTTAAATCTAACTTAATAAATTAAATATAGCAGGCTATACAGTCTATTAATTAGGGTTTTGCGGAGACAAAAAGGCAGATAAGGAGGGTGCTTTTAATGTGGCAGCAGGCCACTGCTCAGCTCACTAAGCCAACATAAAAAGCCGCGCTGGATATAAGCAAACTAACGCGCATTGGATCTCCTGGCATTAATGTCTTCTAAGGACACAGTAAGCAAGTCAGCAAAACGGCACGGAATTTTACCTTCTGCATCCTAAGGATAGAGCTGCAGAAGCAATCAAGGATATGCCAGAGCTGCCTGCACTCAATATGCGCGATAAATAAGCACAACATAACAGACATCACGATGCGTTTGTTGCTCAAGCGGTTGCCTGAAAATACTCCCTGTCAGATAAAGTGCAGAGCTTATAGGCTGTGTATACTATGTGTTGCCGCTGCAAAAATATGTATGTCATCACATTCTCAAGCCGGAATAGGTTAAAAATTTGAATTTTCCGGCATCAAAAAGTTGGCTTTTGGCTCTAATCGTTTTGCGGCAGAGTCGCCACTGACTGATGCAGTAACGACCGATCCTTCAATAGCTAGTTTTTTCGATCCGCAAATAGTATATAATTTGGATTAATGTCCGCATCAACCATTGATTCGCCAGCTGCTTTCAATAAGTAAGTTTCATTCGGATTTTGATTAAAAACGAACATAAATTAAAACGCTCTGGTTCTGGTTCTAAGTTATCTCCTGTAGAAGATAGGCAGCCTAGTTGCACTTTATTTGCAAAAAGCAGGCTTTGGCCTCAGGAATCAATACAGCCAAGAATTTCATCCTACATTTCCACAGGAACACAAACTGTCTTGGCCGGAGCTCTAAACTTACCACTAGGACGATCCGTGCTTTCTCGTATGCCTCCATTGTTATTTTTATAGTCCATGTTTTGCTCCTTCCTGAGCAAAGCAACAGGCTTGATTAATGTCACAGCAATCTAGTTTATAAGAAAAAGCAAAAACAGAGTAACACACCTTTGCCAGACAAACAGCATTTTCACCCTCAAACCTTTTAAGGGCAGGATTTAGAGAAAGAAAGCATAAATATCATGTAGAGCATGATGAATTGAATACATGTTGCTGGTTAGATTTTCATGAAATTATGCGATACCACAAGATTATGGCAAAAATGCTGTAACCTGCTGCTGTCATGTATTGGGAGGCTATGTCAGCCAAAGACAAAAGACTGCAGAAAAATATTTAGATGTGACTGATGCAAGTTGGTTCACTTTATTGATTGAAAACGAGAGGGATTTAAAATTACAATTTTGCCGTAACGCGTTGATAAATGTAAGTTATGCAGTAATTAGCAAACAAATGTAGATGCTTCAAAGAAAGCTATGAGCTGCATAATGCAGAAATCTTATCTACTCCTTGTAACGCAAGAATGCTTGGAAGAATTGATCTGTAACCAAGAATTATCAGTGCATGTAACGAAGTAGATTGATGTATCAGCCAAGCTAAACAAAGATGCTGCTCAAGGAAGCAATTTTAAAGCTAGGCGCAATACAATCAAATATTATTGATCAGGTAGCAAAAGGGCGCAATACAATCACTCTTTGCTTTCATAAGCAAACATTGCTTCGTAACGCTGGCTCGCAGACAATCAGAACGCAGAATCTATCCGGTTCATAACCACTGTGGCGCGAGATAATAAGATCAAAAAACGTGGTTACTATAGGATATACAGCGAAATTAGGGGAGAAAAAATCTAAATGGTCCTCAACTTCATCTCCGCTTGTATATCTCAAGTATGTTGACAAAGCTCTAACCGTAGTGGTGAAATGCTACGGGCAGATCAATAATTCAGATAAATTTAGATCAGGTGCTTATTTCTCCAGCGGGGGAGCTACCTGTGCTGGCAGTTTCGGATCTTTCGCAGCTATTAGAGGAAGCAAAGCTCTATGTTGATAAACGCAAGCCCATTTACAAATGGCTTTCGGGTGCTCTGGTTCTTGAATATCAGAATACACTCAATCAACATCACATAAACCAGCAAAAAAGAACAGGGGGGCTTTTGTTTGGATTAAGTAAATAAAAACTTAACAACTTTTTGTTAGTTGTAATATAAATATATTAAGTATTATTAATAAATTTTTTAAAAAAGATAAATGTCACACATTCGCATAGCATTGTCAGGCGCAGGCGAGCACTGCACTAGATCGCACCTTCAACATCTCTCAAAAATGGATAATTGTAAGATTGTAGGTGTATTTGACCCAAAAATAAACGATAGCAACCTAGAAGGTTTTATGAAAGAAAATGGGCTAGACGACAAACTTAAAATATATGGCAATTATGATGAATTAGCGAAAGATGATAATGTTGACGCAGTATTCATTGGAACACCAGATAAGTTTCACCTCGAGCAATTGCAAAAAGCTGTTGAGAATAGGAAGCATGTGTTTTGCGAAAAACCGCTATGCACTAATACAGACGGATTGAAAACACTAAAAGAAGTGCTAGACGCAGCAGAAGAAAAGGGCTTAAAAGTTACAACCTGTCACTCTCGTAGATTTGACCCTCCCTATGTTTGGCTAAAAGAAAAGCTTCCTGATTTCGAAGAAAAATATGGCAAAGTTATTAAAGTAGAGCTTGATTTTTCTTATCACTTACCTAGTAAAAACGAAAGAGACATGCATGAAGGAAGTTTACTATTGGACCATGCCAGCCATGAAATAGATTATCTGAATTTTCTTTTAGGTGTAAGCGGAGTAAATCTAACAAAATTAAAAGATTGCGATGAACATTATGAGCTTCTCGGTGTACGTGATGACAAAGTTACGACATCTTTTATTGGAACTCGTCTATTAACTCAAGAGAAGTATCCGGAGGAAATTACGGTTCGCTTTGCAAAGGCAACACTTACAATTAGTATGTATGATGCCGGTTTAAGTCGATTATCTGAACATGAAAAAATTATACATCAAACTTCAGAAGACAAAGAGCCAAGTCCTAATCCTGCCATTGAACATCCTGTTACCGACTATGATTCTAGATTTATAGAAACCAACAAAGCTTGGCTGGAAAGCATCATAAAAAGTACTGACTGTTACTTAACAAAAGAAGAGATGCTTTTTAATACAGCTGTTTGTGTGGGTTTCAGCGAAAAAGGCAAGAATTCATTACGAGTAAACGCTGGTCCTTCAACACAACTAACCGATCAAAATCTTGTAAGCTGTAGCGCAGATATCAAGCATTTAAGCAGAAGAGCCAGTATCTAAAATTTAGGTTGATCAGGCACTAAGCAATTATTCTTTGGCATGCCATCCTGATCGGATTTAGCAAAACATCGGCCCATAAATCAATAAATTAAACCCAAAAAAGACGGTAAGTGCAGGATTCATAACCACGGCAGACTTATACCTACGCTGGTTTTCAAGGCCATTTCCTTAAACCACCCGGACACTCCACCTTAACAATTTATTCAAATTCTGAATATTAAATCTTGAAACAAAAAACACCTTCAACTCAACAAAGCCGGTGCTCTCTAAAATACAAACCAATGTCTTAATTGCTGGATTAGCGATATTCACTAATAACAACCCCCACCACATGCCGGTGTTTTTCGGTGCAGGTTTTTCGCGAAAGCAGCATAAGGAAAAATGGAGAGCGTGGCTGCTTTAAAAAACCAAGGTCGGGACGAGATGCGGGGACTACCCGCAAATGCCGGGCTTTTAAGGGCACAGCCGGGGAGTTTGAAGCAGTAACTATGTTTAGACCTGCTCGTGTACCCAATGCATCATGCGGCCGTGTCCGATTGCATCAAGAAAGCTTACGAATGCATAGTTTATAGGATTTTCCCGCCTCTGCTGCGAAGTTCGAGCCCCCTAATCTGCGCACCAGAAATGCTTGCATCGCGCAATCTGCCTGCCGCGAGCTCGAATCCCAGTTTGAGATGAAGGAGGTTTTATGAAAAAATTTGCAATAAACTGAGCAAGTCGAGATGCCGTTGCGACGCAAGATCCGAGACGCTGCGCAGGAAGCCGGAACACTCGAAAATAGCAAAAAACAAGGGCAAATGGGGTGGTTTGCAAATTATGCCTTGCATTACATGTTTTGCATGCCTTGAAGCTGGCGAGATGTTAGCGAGCTTGTTTGTGGGTAATTTGGGTATGACCTCAGTCACCTTTTGCAAATTTTGCTAAAGCTGCACCAATATAACTTTGAGCTGCTTTCTATTTGAATTGCCTTATTGACTATAACAAGGATATGGTTTCAAGGTTAGAATTTAGTAGTTTTTGAATTTGTTAATAAAAAATTATCTGATATTCATGACTTAAATAGCAATCAGATAGCTTGGTTTTTGTATTTGCATCAGATCAAGTGTTGTTTAGCACAGATTAAACTGTAAGCACAGGCTTCTTACTATTATTATCAGCATCACTTCGGTCTTCGCATTTATCAGCGTCACTTCGGTCTTCGTCTTTATCAACATGTCGTTCTGCTACTGAAACAGGAGGATCAGGCAAAGCCAATTCTCCTGATGACTCAGTCAATGCCGCTAATTTGCGTTCCAGTTCTGTGTCTGCTCGCAATCCCTTTTTCTCTTTCTCTCTTTCTTCTTTCCCTAAATTTAACTCTACCTCATTCTTCCCGCATGCTTTCCACAAATTTGTATCCAAAGCCTCCAAATAATCTGCTCCCAATAATTGTTTTACATACTCTGATGGCGACAAACTAGAGAGTGATGCAGCCTCTGAATCTGGAGCCGATCTTGTCACATAAATATCCAAAAAGGCTTTCCCTGCACAATTAACAAGTTTAGTTGTCTGTTGTTCTAAACTTTTTATGTCTTCTTGTGCATTTGTAGTAATATTTAGATTCATCTTTTTTAGCTGCTCTTGTTTTTTTTCTATTGTCTTTAATAATTCTTGTTTTTTTTCTTTATCAACTAATTGGTCATTAATGCGCTGCAGTATATTTGACAATAAATCTAGCTTTTGTAGCTGTTCCGCAAAATTTTTTATATTCTCTAATTGAGCATCATCAGAAGTCATTCCTTTTAATTGTGTAACTAATTGCAAAAAAGCCTCATATAGCCAAATATTTTCTGCACTAGATGCTTGCGTCATTAAATCATTACTATATTTAGCAAATACTCCGCGTAAGGCCTCTTGAGCGATCATGGCATTTGCTGTAGCTATTTCTGCGTTGTTGTATTCTTTAAATGATGCTATCAATCTATTTTCCTCAGCCCGCACAGCGTTCATGGCCTCTTGTATTTCTTTATCTTCGAATTCTGTAAAAGGTTCTGCTGTTGGAGGACTGTTTAGGGGTGCTGTTGGAGGACTGTTTAGGGGTGCTGTTGGAGGACTGTTTAGGGGTGCTTCTAGGCGGGTTTGCAGCTCATCTGGTTTCTTGGGTTCTTCATAGAAAAGGCTTCCCAGCCATGATACCGCATCAGCAGTAGCTTGGATACCTGTACTAAGGATATTTGATGCAGAAGAAGCTACAGAAGAAGAAGCATCGTTAACTGCTGTAGTTAGATCTCCTAAACATTCGAGGGCTTTTGACCCTAATATCTCAATTCCACGACTAGGGTCCTCAGGAACCAGCCTTGCCGATAAACTCGCAATGTACTCAGCTAAGCCAGATGGGCATTGCGTTATGGCCGAAGCAGCCACTGCTGCTGCTGAATATGCATTTCCAATAAAAGTACATGTAGATTCCCAATTTGCTATACCATTATTGATTTCCTGTATTATATTGTCTAGCTCTGCTTGTGCTTGAACGGAATCGCAAGCATGCTTTTGCAAAGCAATAATTATAGCATCGCCCTGTGCTACGATCGAGTTTTGACACTCTTGAAGCTCTTGTCTTTTACCTGCAATATCTTGCATTATTTGCTTAAAAGCCGAACTCACAAACTGGCTCAAGCTTTTTGTTAATGCTTCTATATTTTTATCACCAGCTGCCAAGCTAATAGACTTTAATCGAGATTCTAATTGTTTAGATCTCGACTCTAATTCTTTTATCTCTCTTGCTAGCCGGTATTGGCTTTCGAGATGTCCTTTTAATGAGACTTTAAAAGGCTCAACTAATTTCTTATTTACTGTCCTTGCGTTTTCTATAGCACCAAATTTAGCATTTAATTCCATTTCTTTTGCGTGTTTTTGCTGCTCTAACTCTTGTGCTCTTTTCGATTTAATAGCTCGCATTCGTTGTTCTGTTTTAAATTCAAGATCGAGCAATCCTTCTGCTCTACTCGTCTCTCGAGTAATTTTCATAACTGCAGCTTCTCTTTTAGCTTCCTCTACCTTGCTTACTAGTTCCTTCTGAGTACTTTCTAGCTGCTTTCGAAGTTTGCCAACTGTTTCCGCTAGATTATTTGTCTTAGCCTCCAAATCCCCTCTTTGCTTGTCTGTTTCAGATAAATCTTTTTGAAGACCGCGGAGTTTCTTTTCCGTCTCTTTTTTTGCTTCCTGTTCCTCGTTTTTGTGGCTTTCCAGAGCTTTTATTTCGCTTTCTAATTTTTTTGCCTTATCTGCCAATTCACTGCTTTTTACTGTTAGCTGAGTTAATTCTTGTTCTTTATTATCTAATTTCTCATTGTTATTACTTAACTGCGTGCATAGATCTGCTATCTGCTGATCTTTTTCTTCAATAAACTCTGCAAGTTTTTCTAGTTGTTCAGAAAGTTCTTGATTATCTTTATTTAGCACATCTATTGATTCTCTAAAACTTTCAACACTTGTTCTAAAGCGTAAATCTTGCTCAGCATTTTCTTTTTGCAAATCCTGCAGTAATCCTTCTTGTCTTTTAAGTTCTTCTTCCAGATTCTTTTTATTTTCTTTTAAATTATTAACCTCATTGGTTAAAACTAATGTACCTGTCTCATGGTCATGTCGTTGTAGAGACAAGTCTTTATCTTGCGCCTCTATCTGAAGTTTTAGTTCTGCAATCTTAGCTTGCGCCCTTTTGGCGTCTTCAGTCTTCTGGTCCAGTGCTTTTCGGCTGCGTTGAAGATCTTCTTCTGCTTGGTCAGCTCTGGCTAGCCGTTCCTGCAATGTTTCTTGAGAATCTCGAAGATTTTGCAGCTCTTTATTTAATTGTTCTTTTGCTGCATTTAGGGTTAAGTTGTCATCTATTGCAGATGCTATTGCCTTATTTAAATCTTCTTCTCTTATTCTTGATTGTGTTTCTAATGTTTTAATCTTATCTTGCTGAGCCCTAATTTGCTCCTCTAAGGCCTTTTTCAACTCCTTTAGTTGTTTAAATTCTCCTGTGAGAAGAACTGTATAAGCTGGACCTTCACAAGACATCCCGAGCCCGACAACGGGCGCAATGTCATGATCTGTTGCTTCAACCGGCTTTTTGTCTAATGATTCTGTGATACCGGACTTTCCTGGGAACTTACCGGCACCGGACTTTCCTGACAAAGTACTGTGCTTTTTCATAAACTTTTCTTCAATTGGCATTAGTAACTATTAAGTATTTAATTTAATCTTAACACATTCAGCAATAAAAAGTCGATAAGAAAAGATAAAAAAATATAATATCTTGATTAGACAATCAACTCAAAACAGCAATCCTTCTAGTCATCTTATAATTCAGTATTACAAGTAAATTGCAATTATCTAAAACTCAAATTAAAGCATTAATTAATATCTTAAAATACCTGAGTTATCAACCACAAAATCATTTTGTCAATTTTGCACAAGCACCAGTAATTCGTGCACTGCGCCAACAATCTAAAATTATAAGTTCTTGGAAAAGTAAAAATAAAAACTTATCAAAAAACAACAGCTTTTTGATAAAAGAAGTGTAAAAATATTGAAAAGTTAAAAGGCTAAAATAGTCTCTATTAGAAGGCTTTATAAACTTAATAAAGCAAAAAACAAGAATTGCAACCTAAAAGTAGCGGCACATGAGATCGCATCTCGCCTGATCTTCCTTTGCATAGCTTTACGTCGCAACGCTTTTCATAAAACAGATATAGCTGCAGGAAAATTCCGTCGCAACGCCCTGTGATTCTCAGCTTATCTCTCTTTCAGGAAAACCAAAGAGTGGAAATACGGTAGCTGCTGCGAGCTCGAATTCCGGTTTAGCATCATTTGAGAGGATTATTGCCACGTAACACTTAGCTACCAAAAACTATGATGGGTTTTGGCTCCTAAGAATGTCCATCCTAATCATTCTCAGATAGCTAAACTTTCATGCAACTAGATGCTGCTCGTCTTTTTTAGAGATGATATTTAACATGAGAAAGGAAAATAGCTTATAGATAAAAGTCTTAGAAAAGGATTATTTTTTGCGGCGCTCCTTGTTGCATGCAGCTTCAGCTTTTTTTGGAACCGAAAGCCTGAAAATGCCGGAGTTGTACCAGCTGGTACAACTAGGATATCATTCCCTGATTTTGGATTTATGGCTCCGCACTCCAAATATCATGGAAGGGTTTTTAGACTAAAAACAGACTATCCTGATTCGAAACCGGCGATGGATAGTGACCTCAGAAGCATTTTAAATGTAGACTTTTTCCAAAACTGGGAAAGCTATATTGGCTTGGTCAAAGCTTATGTCATGAAAGGAAATGCTTCGCAAGATTATAAAAACTCTTTTTTTCTTGAAGATAATCATATCAGAAACCGGAATCACATTCCTTGGAAACATTGGAGGGCCTCCGGCAGAGAAGGTTTTCATGGGTTAACTAGAGAAGGTGGTTTTATGGCGCCATATGTCTTAGCCCCTCAACAGACGAGTAAGACTATTGCCTACGCAGTTGGTTTTTACAATAATATAGGAAGTTATGTTATTGGAAAGGTTTGGGAAACTGGACAACCTGATACAACCTTTTTTAACAATAACACCTTTCCTGAAGGGAGTGTGTCAGCAAAGCTTTTGTTTGTTGATCTTGATGAGAAGCAAGTTCCTTACCTCGTCAATCCCATAGAGTGCAAAGCCTACATATATGAATGCGACTCTATGGAAAGCACTCAGTCTTGCGATAGTGATCCAAAGGTTTTGCAACAAAGCAAGCGCATTGTGCGTAATCTTAGGCTCTTGCAAATGGATATTTTAGTGCGCGATAACAGAGCCAAGGCAACTGGTTGGGCAGCCGGAACTTTTGTATACAATGGTAAGCTTAATAAAGAAAACAGGCGGGATAATCTTGTTCCGGTTGGTTTGATGTGGGGGAACGATCCCGATAAAAGAAAGAGCTTTGTGAATGACAAAGTGACAGAAACTATTATCAACCCTGATCTTAAGGAAACTGTTATTAACAAATCGAGCGACTTACCTGCTGCACATCTTGGATGGTCCGGTCGGTTGAATGGACCGGCTGATAATCCAGCATCTAGCTGCATATCATGTCACCAGACAGCGCAATATCCCCCTGTATCTGCAATTATGCCTTTTTTAAATAAGGCCCCCCTATAGCCATACCTAAAGATGGCACGCAGGCAAGCGCGGATTGGATGTGCTGGTTCCGCAATCTAGTTCTTGAAGAGCCATTTGATGGAAAAAAAGCAACGACTCTTGACTTTAGTCTGCAGCTTTCACAGAGCTTACAGAATTACTATGAATATCTAAAAGAGCTTATGAAAGGTAGCTTTGCAGATCAACATATTCATGATCATCCAATGAGGAGAAATTTGTTGAAGAGTTATTGCTTATTGATGAAATGTCCGATAAAAAACATTTCGATGAGCTTCATAAAGTTGCAGAAACAAATAAAATTGAAACCCAAGATGACGTGTCTCCGGCTGATTTAGCACTAACGCTTTTGTTACATGATCCCGAGCTTTTGGAACGTGCACATGCAGAAGTATCATTACTTAAGCCGAAGAAACAATTCATGTATTTCATGTCAAAAAAGAAGGCACCTGATGAATTTGCTGTTCCAGAGCAGAAAGTTCTTGCTGCTCTTGAGAAAGAAATGGCAGATTGGTTCTCTAAAAAAACGTGGAAATTTCTGCAGTATTTTACCAGGGAGGGTTGATGAAGATAAGATATATTTCTTAGTTAAGCATGGGATGCCGTTTAAACGTGAAGGAAAGATTGAAGACAGAAAGTCCAAGACCATTTTCTATCGCCCTGAATTTCATGATGCGATTGTTTATGATCGCGCCAATAATGAATTGGCAATATTCAACAAATCGGGAGTCCAAAAAGAACGTGAGATGTATTTGGATTTGTTCAGCCGGCATCTCTTCGGTCAGGCCGGATATTTTCCAGGCACAGAAAAATATACATTGCAGCCGCTGATCGATAACAGCGCTGACGCTTTGGCCTGTGCTGACATCGACGGTTTGGAAGATGTAAAGCTGGTTGAAATCCGACGCAATTTTTTTGGGCCTTACAATGACAAGCATATAATGATTTCACGAGACATCTTTGCCTCTCTTGCAGCAAGAGATCGTGAGTTTTCAACATCCGGTACGCTTGTCTCAGCCGACTTTTCGGTGAAGTTTGAAAACGCCAAGCGTCCGCGCCGGGTCCAAGTTAGCATACCCAACAAGGCCAGTTTTAAGCGCACGGAAGATTCTCACCTGATTGAAACATGGCTGCGGAAACGTGGCTTTGTGAATGAGCAGAAAGAGGAAGAAGATAGCACATAACCCGTAACGCATCAGGAGAGCCATGACGTCGTTTGAATCGCCGCCATGGCGTAAACTGACAAAGCTTTCCGGTGGCAAGGGTGTAAAAGCTGAATGGCAGGACTTTCCGGAAGAATTCCTTGCAATTACCAATGAGCAGGCATCTGCCATTCCCTGTAACAGCCGAACAGGATGTTACATGAATGTCGTGCAGCATGGGCCGGGCGATATTGTTGGCATTTGCACATCTGATACCAAGCAATGCGACCGCCGCACGCTCAAAAAATCAGAACTGGCTCTGTATCGCATTGATCACAAAAAACTGGCCACCAAAATTGCTGAAGACATTGGTTTTACCGAGCAACACGAACAGGTCACAGGCCATACAGCCCTTTGGAAATTTGGTGTACTCAATCCGCAAGCTGAATACAGCTTTCCCGTTTATTGTTTTTTTGGGTCAAACATCTTCGCAGCTGGATAAAATCGTCAATCAGCTTTGCATGGCCGATCAGACGTTTCTTCTGATTGCATCCACCAGCAGTCTCATCAGCAATGCCAGCTCTGACGCGAGCAGCAGACACAAATCCAAGCTAATCGAGATAGATGATGTGCTTGACGTTGATGCCACAGGTGAGGTAACGGCCAAAGGCAGCGCTCAAACCATCGTCTCAAATTGGCTGGAAACGGTATTGCCGAAATCAGCCAAGCCGGGGTCGGAGTATCAATTCCCGACGCCAGCGGGCGCAGCATGGGAACAGTTTGTATTCGAGTTTACTGCATCAGAAATGTTGTTGGTCTCATGCGGCCGGATTCAAGAACGGCTGGAACCTGAGCACCTAAAGATGAAGAACCAGAATTCCGGTAAACCAACGCTGCAGTGGACATTGTTACGCTCTCTCGCCACAACAGGCGGCAGCATTTCTTGGCAAGATCAGGATGCCACTGATCGGGTTAAAAAGCAGAAGCAGGAATTGTCGAACAAGCTCAAACAAACCTTCGGCCTTTCAGAAGACCCGGTTCCTTGGAATGAGGGCTAGAAAGCATATAAAGCGCGGTTTGTTATCAAAGCTGCCGATAATGTGCTGCGCCAGCTCACTGGTTGACAATGACAGGCATAAACTGATGCAAACCGGTCAATTACCAAACCCTTAAGTTCCCATGACTAAAAACGCCATACTTCGCTTTTCCAAGTACGGTGTTTTTCAGGAGAGGGGCATATATAGAAGGAAAATTAGAGAAAAGCGGGTGGTTTTTATAGAGAAGAAGTCAATTGCAAACAGTAAAAAAGCCCGCAAATGCCGGGCTTTTGAAGCTATGCCATTTCAAGTATATGAAAGTTCGTTTTAGGTTAATGGCGGAGGGAGAGGGATTCGAACCCTCGATAGAGATAAGCCCTATACTTCCTTAGCAGGGAAGCGCCTTCAGCCGCTCGGCCATCCCTCCTGAGCTAGGCCTACAAAAGAAATTCTACTAGTCAATATTGTGTTTGTCAATTGAATGTGCTAGCATGACTGACGTCCTTGGATACTGTAAAATAAACAATGATAATTAACAAAGATGCCGGCAAAACAGTATCCATACTAGGATCAACCGGCGTCATCGGCAGAAAAACCTTAAGGCTGCTCAATCTAGACAAAAAACACTATAAAATCGTAGCGCTCACAGCAAATCGTAATTTTGCCTTGCTGGCACAACAGACAAGATTAACACAGCCAGAAATAGTCGCGATTGCCGATTCTTCATGCTACAAAGCCCTAAAACAAGAGCTGGGCAGCAGTGTTGAAATCTTGGCTGGTGAGGAAGGGTTAGAATACGCAGCTTCAGCAGAAGCAGATTGGATCATGTCTGCGATAACGGGATTTGCAGCGCTTGTCCCAACTATGGCAGCGATAAAATGCTGCAAGACCCTGGCGCTGGCAAACAAAGAGGCACTTGTATGCGCCGGCCAATTGCTCGTAGCAGAAGCCAAGGCAAGCAAAGTAAACGTGATACCGGTAGATTCAGAGCACAATGCAATATTCCAAATCTTGCAAAACAACACTTCGCAAAAGCAAATCGAATCAATCACCCTCACTGCATCAGGAGGCCCGTTTTATCAACATACACTGCAGCAGATGCAGAGCATCACTCCAGAGGAGGCCCTTAACCACCCAACATGGAGCATGGGGGGGAAAATTACTATAGACTCAGCTACTATAATGAACAAGGGTCTAGAAATAATAGAAGCTCATCATCTTTTTTCGCTGTCACCGTCGCAAATAAAAGTCGTTATTCATCCGGAATCTATTTTGCATGGGCTGGTGAATTTTTGCGACGGCTCGGCAACCGCGGTATTGAGCCATCCCGATATGGATATACCAATCTCTACTTCTTTTTCCTGGCCGCAAAGAACAACAACGCAGGCACAAAAGCTGGATTTAGCCCAGCTGGGCCAAATTAGCTTCACGGAGCCAGATGAGCGACGTTTTCCTGCACTGAAACTGGCCAAAGAAGCCCTAGCAAAAGGCGGGAATTACCCTATAGCCCTGAACGCGGCCAATGAAGTGGCGGTGCGGGCATTTTTGGATCATGAGATTAGATTTTTAGATATTATGCGGGTTATCGAAGAGGGGATAAGCAAAATAACTCACCAGACTAGCTTGTCTCTGCCTGAGATTATCCGGCAAGATGAAACCGCGAGGCAGACTGCAAGAAAAATTATCAGCTCGCTTTATCCAAGAAAACAGGATTATAAAACAAGAAGATTACGAGCGCTGTATGCGTCTAGCTAAAAACATGAGAAATGAGATTAGGAATTTGTGCCTACTGCAGAAAAGAATGGCTGATATGTCAATACTAGCACTGGGTTGGTGCTAGTATTAATTTTATATCAAAAGGACTGTCAAAGCAGGGCTGCTTAATATTACAGCAGAACTGATCCTTCTTCCTATACTGGATGTAAGTCTGAGTCTGGGAGGCCCACCTTTGGTCTATCTTCTTCCAAGTATTGCTCTGTTCTAAATCTCTCGAGCTCTGTATTTATTTGGCCTTGTACAGGAGGCAATGCTGCCTCTATTGCTTGCGCTTCTGCGCCTTGCTGCTCCTGAACCCGGCTTTTTTTAAGACGATTTGCTAAACATTTAATGATTAAGGCTACAGCTAGGCACGAGATACCCAATATCATTGATACCCATTGTAAATTGTCGTTATAATCTTGCTCTCCTAAATTTTCAAAAAACATATCAAAAATACCCATTTATTTTTTCCATTATAAAATATATTATTATGATATTAGAGCATAAAAATAACTCAACAAACAAAATATATATGAACTACTGATTACCCATTTATAGCTCTTTATCCTATTCATGTGCATGCATAGTCTTCCCCTGCCCGGTCTTCTCGTCCTCTTGCGGCTATATCTACGCGCTCTTTGCTGCTTCTGGACATATTCCACAAGTTATTGCCGCAAACAAGCCAGCTGATCCAAAATTACTTATTATTTAAATTTTATTAGACTTCAGGCACAAACAGCAATCTGATATGTGGATTCCAAGCAAGGATGTCAAATTTCCTGGGGCAAATAATGCAAGATTCATGTGATATACGAGCTACGCAAGCCTTGATAACATAGTCGGATCTATGTAAAAGTAATATAAAGAATAACAATGCTATAAACAGGATAATTATCCTGTTTATAGCATGCAATCAGGGTCAATGCCTATTGGCATCATGTGTGGCGTCTACTTAAAGGTGGGTTTCAATTTTCCCAGATTTAGGTCCCTTAGTTGATCCATCATTAAACCCAATTAACCTAGATAGAGCAGTAGTTGCAATGGGCTCAACTGTCACATCTTTGAAGAAGGCAGTATGAGGTGTCGGAGGATTATCAGGAGCAATCAACTTATCACCGCTAGGAGAATCATAAAAAGCAGCACAAGCCCTATCAACACTATCCACAGGCGTAACACTCTGTGGTTTGGATGTGCCAGGCTGCTGACTTACTTTCTCTTCAGGGGGGATCGTTGTCATTACTACGTCTTTGATAGAAGGATGAGTTTTTTTAAATTTAAACTTACCTCTTTTGTTATACGGCTTTGCTCCCGTCGCTTTTTCTATCTGCTGTATCTCATTGGTTTCGGAATAGGGCTGCTGATCTGCCTTTACTGGAGAAGACTGAGGCGAGGATTCGGAATCTTCAGGAGAAAATGCAGCATTAGAATATTCTGCAATCGCCAACGGCGCCTTTCTTTTACCAGAACCAATGCGTTTACACGCTTTAAGCCGCACAGCTACATCTCTCTCAAAGAAATCAGGATTCTCAGAAGAGGCATCGGGCATCTGAGAGCTCGTAGATTGCGTTACTATATTTTCTTCAGGATTCCCATCTACTTCTATCGCTTCTTGATGGAGCTCATTGGCTCTCCTGTTCACTGGATGTTGTGGTTGCAAGTCTTGCGGATTCGGTAAATTTTGCTGTCTTCTCCTGTACCAACGAGCAATACAGTAGCCGCAGCTAAGCAAAAGCAAGAAGGAACAGCCTCCCACAAAGAGCCATGTGATAAGCAGATCCCTATCTTCAGACGCGTGGGGGCTGGGCCTAGTTGTAGGCCCAAGCGGCGTGGTATGCCCAGGGCTTGCAGAGGCCTCCGGCAAAGGCAAAGTAGTTGTACTATTAGGTGTAATCATATCTCTAAATGCCGAAGCAGTGGAGTTTCCAAAAGATCTGAAAGTAGAAGCAAAGATGTCTTGTGCAGCAGACATAGATTCAGACATACTAGATTTAGTGCTGCCCGACGCTGCGTCTGTGCTGCTGCTTGGCGGGATTTGCGATGTTGTGAAGGCAGAGCTGCTGCCCAA
>BLZN01000162.1 GCA_014132315.1 Rickettsiales bacterium
TTTTTAGACATTTTTTGTTTGATATTTTATACTTTATTAATTTGACTAAGGTTCAAGGTAGTTTGCCTAAAGCAGATTTGCATTAAGAATTATAAAAAATTTATTAAGAAAATACTTGTAATTTAACAAATTATTATTTATAATATTAGTATATCTAATATAATAATAAAAAGTCTATGTCTCGTAATTCCAGTCTTCTTTTCAAACTTTTCTTCACTTTCATAGCCTTGCCGCTTCTATCTGTCAGAATGCTCATAGAAAGCCTACTCAGGATTTTGTTTTTCCCCTTTCTGCTCCTGATTGGTCTATTTATCGGCACAGCAGGGAAGCAAATTGAGCACATCAAAAAATATTTTGATGAGGTAAAAAGTCGAGGTTTTTTTGGTGGTCTGGCTTATATATTACTGACCCCTTTGGCTGATGCTGTAGAGTTTATAACAAGAGATAGCATTTTAAACATAGATCCTCTAGCCCAAAATCATGCTGCCGAAAAGCAAGAGAAAGATCAAGTATGGGCCATTGCTCTTGATGACGGCAGTGATTTTCAGTATTCGCTTTATAGCGAAGATCTCTCTCCGGAGCAAACATTTATTGTGTATTTTGGAGGCAGCGATGAGCCGTGCGCTTTTGATCATAATCCTTACGCATATAAAACGCAGGGATTGCCGCCGCAGGGATTAAACATAATATCGCCAGTGCGGCCTGGTTATCATATTGATGAAAATGGTAATATAAAACAGGTTGCGCACCATGATCTTCGCAGAAATGTAGAGAGATATAAGGAGTTTATAATAAAATTTTGCCGAAAAAATGACATAAGACCAGAGCAGGTGGTATTACATGGTTTTTCTTGGGGTGGAGCAGAGGCAATAGCAACTTCGCATGCATTAGAAAAAGCCGGTTTCCGGGTGAGGGGAAATATTGTCCAATCTGGCGTTTTAGTTGATATGAATAAGTTTATAGCCCACATGGCAACAGATTATTTCATTGGAGGGCCTCATCCTAAGCTTCTTAATTTTTTATTCACCAAAGAACTTAAATATGCCGACAGCGAAAAGGGGGCGAAAGAGATATTAGGAAATCAAGATAGTCCAGAGATATGTTTTATACATGGAAGTGAGGATGATAGGGCAACGCTTGAGCAGGCGAAAGAGCAATATATGCAATGCGTAAATTCTGGCAGAAAAGCACATTTTGTTGCCCTCGAAGGGCAGGGACATGATTTGTCCTATTCCATAGTAAAAGAACTTGGCAGCAAGTTTGCACTGAATCGAGAAGTTTCATCTACAAACAGTGCAGCGACTATCGAACATGGTAATCTAGAGAAAGAGCCTGCTGTATTGCAAGATTGCAAAACCGAGCGGCACAAATCAGAGACAAGAGAGCTTGCGCCGGCTTAGCCTTATCTCAAATGCAGTTATATTTTATTGACCCTGGCCCAACGAAAAACCAGGCTTGTCATCATAAGAATATAATTTTTCCATCTTGACAACCTCAAGATTATTGCGCTCCAGATTTATCAATAGTTGGTAAATCTGCTGATTAGCAATAACTTCACCAATTTTTTTGTGAACAAAACGGCACCGCAGGCTGTCTGTTAGCGTACCTGCATGGAGCCCTTCGGGCCATATTGTAAGCCCGCGAGATGAAACCATGTGCAAAGTCAGGTCATCCCCGGCTGCAGCGGCCTTCAGCTTCTCTGCTACAGAATCTATATCCGCCCCTGTTTCTTCCACGTATATATCCGCCCCTATCAGTTTTTTGCTCTCTTTGGAGCCAAACTCCAGTTTTTTGCTGTTTCTATGCTCGGCATTGTCGTATTTCACTGTCTGAAGTTTCTCAGGTAGCCTACCTAAATTATCAATCACAGCGTGGGCAAATTCCTCAGTACCAACTTTTTTCTGGCTGATAGATTCTTGATAGATATCAGCAGTGTGGATTCCTTGCTCGATTGTCCTGAGCCACGCGTTGTGGATTTTGCTGGCTTCCTCAGGTTGCCCTATGTGAGCAAGCATCATGATTGCAGCCTGAATCAGGCCGGAGGGATTGGCAATATTTTTACCTGCAATATCGGGTGCAGAGCCGTGAATAGCCTCGAACATGGCGTAAATATCGCCAATATTGGCACTGCCAGCAAGCCCCACAGACCCGGATACATCAGCGGCGATGTCGGAAATAATATCGCCATATAGATTTAAAGTCACTATCATGTCAAAATCCTGTGGCCTGGTGGCAACACGTGCAGCACCGATATCCACTATATATCTGTCATGCTCGATGTTTGGATATTGCTTGGCTACCTCCAAAAATATCTCATAGAATAAACCATCAGTTATTTTCATGATATTATCCTTCACAAAGCAGGTGATTTTCTTGCGGCCGTTCCGGGTTGCATGCTCAAACGCATAGCGACAAACTCTCTCGCAGCCTTCCCTAGTGATGAATTTGAGACATTCGTAGGTGTTGGGGGTAATTCGATATTCAATGCCCGCGTAGAGATCTTCCTCGTTTTCTCTGATTACCACCAAGTCTATGTCGGGTTTGCCCATGGCAATCCAGGGAGAATAAGAAATGCAGGGGCGTACGTTGGCGTACAGACCGAGTCTTTTGCGCAGCGTAACGTTCAAGCTCTTATATCCGGCGCCCTGGGGAGTGGTTATGGGTGCTTTTAATATTGTTTTGGTGCGTTTGATGGAGTCCCATGCAGATTCTGGTATCCCGGAGGTCCAACCTTGGTCATAGAATTTTTTGCCTATTTCGATTGATTCAACTACAATTTTGGCTCCTGCTGCCCGCAGAATTTCCAAGGTTGCAGCCATGATTTCTGGCCCAATGCCATCGCCATAAGCCACAGTAATGGGGACGCTCATATGCACTTCTTTGTTGTTTTCAGTTGCCTGCCCAGGCATTTTTTGTGAGGGCAAAATTCCATTATAGCATTATCATTGCGACAAAGCATTGCCAATGCTTTGATAAATGATTTATTAACACCCAGCGCAGGAACACGGAAATATCCAGGAACATTGTGGCTTTCAGCGAACATTTTATATTCCACGTCCAGCTCCACCAAAGTCTCAGAATGCTCAGAGACAAAAGCCACTGGTACCAGCACTACCTGCACGCCATCTTGGCCCGCACGCTTGATCTCTTCCTCCGTGCTTGGGGTGAGCCACTTAAGCGGCCCGACCTTGCTTTGATAGCAAATCGCCCAATCCAGATTATCTATAGCGAGCTTCTTGATTATTTGCTTCACAGTACGCTCAACCTGCCAAGCATAAGGATCTCCGCCATCTACAATTTTTTGTGGCAGACCATGTGCAGAAAACAGCACCCTGGGTGCCCCTCTGGATTTTGCTTCATTATAGATAGGCAAAATCAGTTCCACATGTGCAGCGATAAATTTTTCTGCAACCGGATAGCAGCAAACTATTTTTTCTTCTACACCCAAGTCCTTTGCATGCCTGCGCCAGCCAGCAATTGAGGAAAGTGTGGTGGTGGTAGAAAACTGTGGATACAAAGGCAGTAAGACTATCGATTCTGGGCTATATTCTTTGACCAAAGCAGCAGCCTCATCAGCAAAAGGTCTCCAATAATTCATTGATATAAAAACCTTATATTCCTTATCCTGTTGCTCGTTCAACTCACCCTCAAGCGCCTCTGCTTGCAGCCTGGTTAGCTCAAGCAAGGGAGAACTGCCGCCCAGTTCTTCATAGATTTTCCTGGAGTTTTTCGCTCTGACATTGGAGATAAATTTTGCCAAAATATAGCGCAGAGGGCCAGGTAAGTCGATAATGTGACGGTCATTGAACAGATTAAACAAAAATGGTTTGACGACCTCCAAGCTGTCCGGAGCACCTAAGTTAAACAGCACTATTGCTATTTTTTTTGCCATTGCACTAGATGAAGGAGTGATTTATAGCATCAATACTTCGGCTCTTCAGGCGCATCAGCCTTGCCAGATAAGACATATCAATCATCAAGGAGCTAGTTTTGATAACCAATCCCCCCAGGATAGATTTATCAAGAATATTGCTAATCATTGGTTTTTTGCCGAGCAGATTTTCCAGCACAGCATGCAGCTCATTTATCTGCTGTTTTTGTAGCAATATTGTGCTTTTTATTTCTGTGTCTATTTGGTCGTAGTGGTTTTTAACCAAAGTGATAAATCGATCAAAAATCAGCGGCAACAGTTTGGCTTTGTTGTTATACACCACAACTTTAAGAAAATTACGCAAGCAAAGATTATCCGCCAAGCTGTCTATAACTTTATATTTATCATCTTTGCCAAAAATCGGACTAGACAGGGTGGCATAAAAGATATGAAGAGGTTCGTGGGGACTGCACAGCAAATCTTCTATAGATTTTTTAATGCTAGTAAGCTCGTCATGTTCAATAGCTAGGTCAAACAGAGAACGTGCATAAGAGGAGATAGCTTTTTTCATTATAGGCTTTGAGATATAAAGCATTAAAACTATTGCTAAACTTTAGCAAAAATTAGTTTGTAGTGCAATAAGCAAAATGATGATTATACCTCAGCTGTTCCACCAAAAATTTTCTGCTAGAAATTATCCACAGAATAAGTGGACAAAAATGTCGAAAACTTCTTGATAAAAACTCTCAGGATAAAATACTGGCGTTAAAAAAGATTTAACAGATGAATTAAATACATATGCAGATATGCTGCTATTTTGCACTCAGTGCACTCTCTAGCTTATCTTTAGCATGCCACCTGCTGTCATATTTTATTCTGGCTAGCCTCGATGTTTTTAGCATTTCGATCTCAATAAGCACAGTGTAGCTCTTTGGTAGGGCTGGCATAATAATTTGTGGCCACTCAATGATGGTAATACCTTTGTTTAGTGCATCTTCTATGCCAAGCTCGTATACATCATTTATATTTTTAAGTCTATATAGATCGAAATGCCATATCGTGCCGTAGTTCTGCAGCAGACTGAAGCTCGGGCTTAGAACAGTGAAGTTGCTGCCGCAAAATGCATTGATGAAAAATCTAACAAAGGTTGTTTTGCCTACCCCCAAATCTCCAAAAAGCGCAATGACATCTTGTTCTCTGACTAAGCCAGCAAAAAAATTAGCCAGAAATTTTGTTCTGCTGAGCGAGCTAATGTCATAGTAGCCACAATTCTGACTCATTTTATTGATTCATATTGGCCAATAGGTAATTTGCAAATTATCTGACTCAAGCCTTCTGGCGTTACGCTGAAAGCCGCAGAGCCACCGTGCAGCTTGGCCAGTCTGTCTGCTACCAATAAATTTAAATCAAATCCACTTAGGTCATTTGTGTCTATGCCAGAGGCCCCATCTCTATACTCTATATCAATCTCCAAATTGTCGTTCTTCTTCCTAGCACCAAGGATGATTTTATTGAGCTTGTTGGAGGAATTTATGGCCTTAAGCAAAAGTTTATGGACTATGTACCGGACTCTAATTTTATCTCCGGTCATTTTTCCTATTTTGCTGCTGCATTCTAAGTTAATTTGTGAACCTAGTTTATCAGCTAACCCCTTGGCCGAAGCAGCAACTGAATCTATGAGCTGATATATATCAAATTTTTCTTTTTTCAGCGCGGTGCGACCAGTTTCAATGGAAACTAAATCCAAAACATCATCGATTAATCTTTTGAGCTGATTTGAAGAGAGAGAGAGATCATTTACGTACTCTGCCTGTTTTTCGCTTAATTTGCCCGCGTAGCCATTTGCCAGCATCTCAGCAAAACCCATGATTGATGTCAGTGGAGAGCGCAATTCATATGAGATGCTGGTTAAAAATTCTGATTTTAATTTCTCGGTTTTTTCTAGGATTTCGTTCCTTTCACGCAAAGATCTTTCAACCAAAAAAGAATCAGTCACATCTAAGTAGGTAAATAAAGTTGCCCCGTCAGGTAGGGGTATTATGCTAATATCTAGTATTAGGCTATTTTTGAGCTGCAGGCGTATACAAGCTTTTTTTCTACTGGTAAATTGCAACATAAAATAATCTCTAAATTTAGCCCAGCTGTCCTTGTCCTTATATAGATGTTTGGTATGCTCTAAAACTGTAGATATATGAGGATTTGATTCTAAAAATTCATTTTCTAAATTCCAGATATCGGCATAAACATGATTATAAAGCTTTAATTTGCCGTCTTCTCCAAATACTGATATTGCCTCACTCAGATTATTTAAGGTAGCTTTCTTGACCGCAACCAATGCATTATAAGACCTGAGCATATTCAGACGGTCGCTCATATCTTCATAAGAAAATAAAAGCCCGCCCAAGGGATGAGGGATTACAAAACTCCGCAGCGTTCTGCCATCCGGTAAATGCAAAGATTCATGATGAGTTTGCAATAAATTAGAAAATAAATTAATCTGGTCATCCTTAAATTTTTTAAAGTTTGCCTGCTCGGGAAGCTTTTGTTTGTCACGCAAATTCTCTAATATTTCTTCATAGCGAGGTTGGGAGTCCAGCCATTTCCTGTCCAAATCCCATAATTTTGCAAAAGCATTATTATAAAAAAGAAGCTTCCGATCAGACCTGTATAAGGCCATAGCGCTGGATGAATTCTCCAGCAAATTGTGATGCGCGATTATATATTTTGCCAGCTCTTTTTTATTTTGTTCGCTTTGCGTTATGTCGTTGGCAACCCCAATAGTAATATTCCTCAGCGGA
This sequence comes from Rickettsiales bacterium, assembly GCA_014132315.1. Taxonomy (GTDB): domain Bacteria; phylum Pseudomonadota; class Alphaproteobacteria; order Rickettsiales; family BLZN01; genus BLZN01. The sequence goes on from BLZN01000162.1 coordinate 6,670, forward strand.
GTTTCCATAAACTTGCACAATCTCTGCGCATTCTGTTCATTAGCTGAGGTTAGATAGAAATTACTGCTAACCGGCTTCCCGGTTTCAAAGGCGTTTTGCGCTAAGTCTTGGCTGTATCTGCTGATTTCCATCGAGGAGTCAAAACTATTATTCTTGAGATATTCCAAATATGGCGAATTGCAATATTCAATCTGCAAATTCTGATCTCGCTGCCAAACAAGATAGGGAATATTATCCAGGATATCTTTATATTTGATTGATTGTGCATTAGATTTTTGGGATTTAGCCTCTATATTTCTGATTATGCGGGTCTGTTTAGAGACATGCTCAAAGTAAATAATAATCATCTTGCGTTTCGGTTGCTTTTGACCATAACAGATATAGAAATCATTATCAGATTCAAGCTCTATAACAAAAGATTCTTCACCAGCAAGGCTGATGTTGCACAATAAAGAATCAAGGCTACTGTAGCCTGCAAAAAAGCCAGCAAGGGTTTGCCTTGCAGGGCTAGCCGGAAAAAACCTATATTTATATTGGTTTTTTCTGATGCTAACTATACAAAAAAAACTTTTTGCTTCCAGAAGCAAGGCATTATACAAGCACTGCAAATTTTTTGTCTTAGTGATATATAGAAGATATGCACCCAGAATTAAAATCAAACTTAGCTGTAGAAAAAGCACCAAGAACATTTGAAGTTTATGATATATGTTTATTTTATTTAGTGCTATTATTATAAAAAATTTTTACAAAATGATCTAATGGATCTATAATCGTATTTATAAATAACAAAAAACTATGAAAATCAAGTTATTACTTTTATTACTCCTGCTGCGTTCAGCAGATTGTCTGGCTTTGCTGGAGATAGATATATCAGAACCCAGCTTAAAGCCACTTTCAATATCCATAGTGAATCTTAATAACCCAAAGCAGAATTTGCCTATTATTCATGTTATGGAAAATAATCTCCAGAACTCCGGCGTGTTTAAGTTACTGCAAAATAGAGACTCTATGCTTGATCAGGACAATATGCCACGGTTTGATTTGCCAAAAGAGCCAAATTTAGATTTGCTGGTTACAGTAGAATCCAGCATGCAGAGCGACCTAGAAGTAAAAATTTTTTTGTGGGACATGATTCAAAAAACGCAACTAATCGGCAAAAGTCTGAGCGCAAGCCCCGAAGATTGGCGCTATATTGCGCACGCAATCTCAGATATAATATATGAGGCATCAACCGGAGCGGCAGGCTATTTCGGCACCCGCATTGCTTACGTGGCAGAAATCGGCCCCCAGCACAACCGCATCAAAAGAATAGCAATGATGGATCAAGATGGGCATAACCAGATCTATCTTACTGATGGCAGCAACCTGGTTGCAATGCCGCGTTTTTCTAGTGATGGAAGGGGGCTGATATACTTGTCATATGCATCACATACAGCAAATCCTAAGCTCCGGATCATTGATCTGGAAACAGAAGAGGAAAAAGTTATAGAAGAGGATATACAAGGAAAAATATTGTCCTTAAGAGGCGCTCCTAAAAGCGCAAGGCTGCTAATTTCGATCTTTAGCGAAAATGCGGCCAACATATACATTATGGATTTGGCAACGCTAGAGCGGAAACAAGTCACGTTTGAACAAAGCAGCATCAATAGCTCTCCTTCTTTTTCGCCTGATGAAAGCAAAATAGCATTTAGCTCCGACAGAGAGGACGGGGCGCAGCTTTACATAATGGATGTCGATGGCACAAATCTATATCGAATCAGCTCAGAGCATGGCACATATTCTGCTCCGGTTTGGTCGCCAAACGGTGAGTTCATTGCCTTCAGCAAAACACATGAAGATGATTTATATCTAGGAATTATTAAACCAGATGGCAGCGAAGAGCAAATCATAGCTCAAGGAAATTTTGCAGAGGGGCTAGCTTGGTCTCCAAACAGCAGGCAAATAATTTTTACCCAGCAGGAAAAAAGAAGCAGGGTGAATTTGCGTCTATATTCCATAGACATAGTTGATGGCATAAAAAAAACAATTGACACCTCATCTGACCCATTCTCCCCAGATTGGCTGTTGTCATTGAGATAGGGTTTTTGGGGTTGCTTTTGCAGCGAGTAGATAGGGTTTGCAATTTTTTCCGTGTACAAAATATGTCTCCGAACTGGAAAAAGTTGTAAAATTTAATAGACGTGCCACGGTCCTGCCAGTGCCAAATGAGACCCCAGATTTAATATATAAATTAACTAATTATATACAGAATTTCTATAAAATATTTAGTATAGATATATCTTAAATAAACTATTCTAGAATTGAATAATATTTAATTAATATATAAATCATATAAATATTAGAATAAAGAATATTTATAAACTATAATAGTGAATAAACTCAATTGGATGCGGAGAGGAATTGTAGTCCTCAATTTCTGAGAGTTTTATTTTTATGTAATTATCAATTTGGCTGTCAGTAAAGACATTGCCTTTGGTCAGGAATTGCCTATCTTGATCTAAATGTGCCAGGGATTCTGGCAGAGAAGAAGAAAGTGCGGGGAGTTTTTTAGACTTATTGGACGGCAAATCATACAAATTAATATCCGCTGCCTCTCCTGGGTGGATTTTGTTCTCAATTCCATCAATTCCTGCCATCATAATAGCGGCAAAAGCCAAGTAAGGGTTGGCAATGGCATCAACAAATCTCAGTTCTATTCTTTTGGCGTTTTGGTTGCTAGGCTCTGTATAAGGAATACGAACTGCAGCAGAACGATTACGTGCAGAATAAGCAAGAGTGGTTGGCGCCTCAAATCCAGGTAGCAGCCTTTTGTAGCTATTAGTGCTGGGGTTAGTAAAGGCATTCAAGGCTTTGGCGTGTTTAAATATACCGCCGATATAAAATAAACATTCCTCAGACAGGCCAGAATAATGATTGCCAGTAAAGATATTTTGCCCGTCCTTCCAGAGCGAATTGTGGCAATGCATGCCGCTCCCATTATCTCCCTTGACAGGCTTGGGCATGAAAGTTGCGCTTTTGCCATAAGAATGCGCAACATTTCGCGCAATATACTTACATTTTTGGACGCTATCGGCAGTCTCTAGCAACTTATTATGTTTAAATGATATCTCACATTGGCTTGGCGCCACCTCATGATGGTGCAATATGCTTTTAAGACCCAAATTAGACATTGTTTCTAGGATTTCAGATCTTAGATCATGCAGTGAATCCATCGGTTGTGCAGCGAAATATGCAGTTTTTAACCCGGGCCTGTGACCATTATTGCCATATTCATATTTACGTCCGGAATTATAAGGTCCCTCTTCTGAATCAACCTCATATGAGGCACGATTCATGGTAGCTTCAAAACGAACACTGTCAAAGATAAAAAATTCCATTTCTGGGCCAAAATAAGCAGTGTCTGCAATGCCAGTTTGCACTAAATATTGCTCTGCTCTTTTTGCGGTAGATCTTGGATCCTTTTCATACAGGTCATTAGTGTTATGATCAAACACATTGCAGTTTATAGATAGTGTTGCTTGTGCTGTAAAGGGATCTAAAAAAGCACTTGAGATTTCTGGAATTAACACCAAATCTGAATTCTCTATTGGCTGCCAACCGGCAATTGAGGAGCCATCAAAAGTGAAGCCTGTTTTGAATGTATTTTCGTCAACTGCATCCGCAGAACATGTGATGTGGCACCATTTGCCCAAAGTATCAGTGAATCTAAAATCTATAAAACATACACTGTGTTCTTTGATATAGGTTGATAAATCCGTAAAAGTTTTAAAGTTATTTTTCATGTTAATTCGCTTAAAAATTATCTCCGATGAAGGAATAGCACAGACAGCCGGTAAACACAAGTTGTTATAAATTTTCCTTGTATGCTTTTAGGGCTTATGGTATATAGATTAGATCTAAATCTCAGATAGCAAGTATATGGGGCCTTGTAAGTTTTCTGTTCACATAAACAAAGAAGGTTATTTTGTCATAGCAGTATGCGCTGTTGCTACCTTCTTGCTAACTGCATTCTCGATCACTATGGGATTGATAGGCCTGGCTGCCACATCTTTCTGTTGCTATTTTTTTAGAGACCCTGATAGAGTTATTCCAAAAGATAAAAATCTAATATTAAGCCCAGCAGACGGCAAAATCGTGGATATATGTAAGTCTTCTCCTCCGGAACATCTTAATTTGAGTAATAAAACACCCAGATTTGTTATCAGTATTTTTCTCGGCATATTGGATGTTCACATCAATAGGATAGCTACAAAAGGCACAATAAAAGCCTTATATTATAAACCAGGAAAATTTTTGCCTGCTTGTAATGCGAGTGCCTCAACAGAAAACGAACAGCAATTTATAGTAATGGAGACCCCTGATAAAAGAGATTTGATAATAAAGCAGGTCGCCGGTACTGTTGCAAGGCGGATAGTTTGTAATCTGCATGAGGAACAAGAGGTAAATTCTGGCGATCGATTCGGCATGATTCGTTTTGGTAGCAGAGTGGAGATATTCTTGCCGGAAGGAGTTGAGCCAAAAGTCTCAAAAGGTCAGACTGTTTTGGCAGGGGAAACGGTAATGGCAGATCTTGAAGGTGTGAATAAGAGTGATGCAGAGACATCTCCATCCCAAGCTCAATAACGATATCAATGTCTAAAGAAGACAGAACTTCTTTTCCTATACATAGCTTATTTCCTAATATTGTAACTATGTTTGGCCTTTGTGCAGGACTAACATCAATCCGTTTCATTTTCAGTGAGCATTGGGAATTAGCAGTGGGGTGTATTTTTGTTGCAGTTTTCAGCGACGGCATGGACGGCAGGATAGCGCGTATGCTAAATTCAACCAGCAATTTCGGCGCACAGCTAGACTCACTGGCTGATTTCTTTAATTTTGGAGTAGCGCCGGCTTTTTTATTATATTTCTGGTCATTGCGCGATATCAAGGTATTCGGCTGGGCCCTGGCAATGACATTTGTTATATGCATGGCAATCAGACTAGCCAGGTTTAACACCTCCTTAGAAGACAAGACAGGGGCAGAGTGGCAAGAGATGTTTTTTGTAGGAGTGCCTGCGCCTGCAGGTGCGGCTTTGCTGTTGCTGCCAGTGATTCTTTCTTTCTATATAGATATTAGTAAGATTTTTAATATCCGAGATATCGCAATATATGCAGCACTAATTGCAGTGTTGGTTGTCAGTCATGTTCCCACTTTCTCAACCAAAAAATTACACATACATCGTAGCCTTGCTTCTTTGACAGTGGCACTATTCGGAGTGTTTTTTGCTTGTTTAATAGCAAGGCCGTGGATAACACTCTCCATACTAGGCACGGCTTATTTTCTCTCAATTCCTGTTAGTGTTATAAGCTATTGTTACATCTTTCGCAAACATCATAAAAGACTCAAAAAGTAGCAGATTTTGACAAATTATTAAGCGATAAGCAAATTAGCTTTACTAACCTTTTAAGTATAAAGTTTATAATTTGTTAATATAAGCTGGCTAGCATGAACATTAGTAGAAGCTAAATCTAAAAAACCTATGGCGTCACCATTTAAATTTTTGAGTTTCTCTAATCTTTTTAGCGGCAAGAAAGATGCGTCGACAAAAGGCGTGCTGCCGGAAGATAGCAATCTGGCTGAACTGGAAGCCCGAGAAATAGGGGCAGGTGACCTGAATGCTCTGAGGTATTTAGATTCAATCTTGCAGCGTGATCAACACGCATTGCAAGAAGGGAATGCGCAGTTTACCACGCATGCTACAAAACAGGAATTAAAACAACTGGAGCGATATATAAAAAAGGGAAAAATCAAGCCCAATCAGTTATCTGCGGAGATAGCAGGGAGGATTTTTACTTATGATCCTAAAATTGCCAAGTTATTCATGCAAAATGGGCTTGACCCGAATGCTATGCCTCCTAGTTGGGGAGGAAGGTATCTCTCAGGAACTACGGCAAATGCAGCGCGGCCAAATTTGCTGGTGCTGCTTAATAGTGCTCGCTTGGAAAAAAATTTTGACATTTCAGCGGATATATCACAAGATTTAAATCCTGCTTTGCTTGGGCTGATATGTGGTGGTGCACAGAAGCAAGGGTATATTATACCATTTATTATGGAAAAATGCGGAGTTGATCTAAAGCATAAATATCAATATGGCACAAATTCGGAGACCCTTGTGGAGCTTACAACGTTTACTGGCTCCGCTTCTGCCATTGAGGCGTTGGTTAGAGGAGGAGGAGAAGTCACTACACATTTCGTGAAAAACGCTGTATCTAAAAATGCAGATCAAAAGCACATGGGAGGTCGCAAGCTCATGCAGCCTCAAGCCTTGCTGAATATGGCAGTATATGAACGCATTAAAAGAGCAGCAATGGAATCAGCGCAGCATTATCCAAAAAGATCGGCACCTTCGAAGTTTAGGAGGAATCATAGGGGTACGGATAAGCACTTAGATATTGCAGTAGAAGAGTGTCTGTTTGAGGAAGTAAATGTATTGGCCAATGCAGCAGGGAAAACCCTATCAAGTGCTTTATTACGCAACAGAGCAAAAGAAATTCAGCGCGCAATAGTGCAGAATAATCATGTGCATGTTTATAGAATTATATTGATGTTGGATGAGTTAAGAGAGAATGGAGCAGACACCGAAGTTATAGAATTGCTGAAGGAAGCATGCCAAACTGAGAACAGCCAAGAATACCGTGATGTATTGCTGCAATACTTGCTAAATTGGGCGCTACAGGAAAGGTTCGAAAGTTGGGTAAAAAATAATCCTGGTCAAGAAGCAGAATTTGACCAGATGGGCAATCTAAGAGAGATAGTAGTAGAAAATGAATTATTGGAAGGTGTGATAGAATCTGGCAATGCTGCATTGGTGGAATATTTGACTGAGTCAACGGGAATAGAGATAGGCTGGGAGGAGCTAGAGCTGGCCCAAGATTGTGTAGATGAAATGCCAGTAAAAGAGCAGCAATTCTCAGACAAGAGAATGCAATTAATAGCAGATTTTGCCGATATGTATGATTCACATCTGAAGAAGAATCTCGATTTCATTGCACAAGCAACAGACCAGAAGGCACTGAATAATCTCTATAAGATGCTGCATGAGAATTGGGATTGGTTCGCGGAGTATTATAAATCAAGCAACAGCCCGCAAGGAGTTTTAGAAGTTATACAAGAAAAACTTTGGCAGCAGCAAGTGAGAGAAGTCCTTCAAAATCCAAAAGAAGAGTGGCTGGACATTGCCCTTCAAGATTTGTCAGATATTATAAAAGACACCACAGAGACAGCGCTGGAGGATCGGAAGAATGTGGGGAATTGGCTTGCAAAGTTGCAGGATAGCAAAGCAGATTTACCTCTCATACTTGAACAAATGCAGAACGATTTTTTAAATATGGCAGATGAGATTAATGATAAGATTACACACCTTAAATTTTTTGCGGAGCAATATAAAGAATTAATTCTAAGCAAAGGTCAAAGTACGGATAGCAAGCTAATCAACGATGTGTATGAAAATGTAAAGCAAGCTATAGCTTTGGTTAAGGTAAATCATTGTAAGCCGCTTGCAGACCTAATAGACTTGGTGCAGAGCAGGCAAGATAAATTAATCCCAAGGGAGAAGCCAGAAGCGGCAATGTTGCCTGAAGGGCAACAACGCTATGACGATTTATATATGGATATGTCAGGTCTTGCTCCTAATGAGACCGTAACAGAGCAGCAGCAGCAGCAGAAGCAGCAGCAGCAGGAGAAGAAGGAAGTGCACTATGATGTCCCTGAACCACCAGAAGTGCTGCAGCATCGAAAAGCTCTGGAAGCCTTGGGGAATGCGAAAAGAGGGATTGTTAAGCTGGAATTTGCAATGCAGCGTAGTGTGTCGTCCTTAAAAAAACCACAACATCAATCAAGAGCAGAAGAGATGAAGAATTTAGTCGGTCAGGCAACGAAAGTTGAATTATCTTTGTATGATCTGCATGCCGCGATATTACCTCTCAAAACACCAAAAGATGACCCTTTGATAACAAAGGTGCATGAGTATGCTAAAGTGCTATCAAACACAGCTTCTAACCTTGGGCAGCTCTTGCCTGGGATTTTATGTGAAGATTGTGCTAAGATTCTGGACGGCATTAGTTTGAATCTTCATAATCTAGAACAGGAAGCTAAGACGCGTGTTCTGACTGAGCAATTGACTGATCCAGCGCAACAAATAGGAAAAAAGCTTGAGGCAATACAAGATTTTATTTTATCCGCGCAAGAAACAGCGAGCGAGCGAGCACATGATCTTCTAGAATCATATGAGCAGAGTTATAATTCTTCTCGTGCGATGTTGCAGCATCAAAATATTCCAAAGCTTAAGCTTAACATAGCTGCTCATCGCGCTTCGCAAAAAAGGATAACGGCTTCTATTACGGCAGCTCATCGCGCTTTGCAAAAAAGTAAGATGGATTTTCTTACGGCAAAATCTGATGCTTTGTTATATCATCAGATATCTATTTATATGCTGCTAATTCTTGACGAAACTCACAAATATGAAGATAAAGATAAAGGAATAGCTGAAGCGATATTAAAAGATATAGAGGAGCTAGTGTACAACAAGATAACGCAGGAGCATTTGCTGGAGGATCCTGAGTCTTTGCTCAAGTCACTAGATGATTTGGTTCTTAAGCACAACGTGCTGACAGATCGAGCGATAAGGATGATGCCATCCTTTCTAAAAAACGACGAAAAGAACACGAATTTTGCTGATGACGTGAGAGAGCCGGATGAGATGCGTGATTTGAAGAAAAAGGTAAGATTGGTGCGGCAGATGGCCAAATTAGCTCCGCAGGAAAAAAATTTTTATACTAATGTAGCGGACGCTCATTGGGAACTAAAAACGGATACAGAGAGAAAAAGCCAAAGCTTAGAGAGGGATATAGAACAAGAATGCCAGACCGGACTGAAGAAAATCTATAAAGACCTGGGGTCAGATTTACCTCTCATGCTAAACATAAAGCTCAATAAAAGATCAAAGAAGATGATAGAGATAAAGCGATATGAAAAATCTCTAGAAAGATTTCCAGCTGCCGATGAATTGACGTCGCTACAGAGGGAGCAAAAAAAAGCGATTACTGAAAATCTAGAAGAGGCTAGAGCAGAATTAAGAGCAGTAGAAGAAAAGCGAGAGGGATTGCCGCAAGAAGAGCAAATGAAATTGGAAGAGAAAGATAAAAAGATAAAGCAGCAATTAGAGGAAGAAATGAAGAAAAGCGGAGAAGAATTGCAAAAGAAATGGGAAGAGAATGAGATCAAGATGATCACAGAGCTAGATGAGCGAGCAGAGAAAAAGGAAGATAAATTCGTAGAGACAGAGATAAAGGATTTGAAAAAATTTCTAAGTAAGGTAGATATGAGGTGTGCTCTTAAAGATGCAATAGATCAGGCAACTGATATAACGAAGCAATGTAAGTCAGAACAGCAATCTAGTGCAATGAAATCCGACATTAGCGTATTATCAGAGCAAATATTAAGTAAATTGGATAATGTACTGGTTCAGCTTACGGAGTGCAGCCAAAATGTCAAAAGCTTCAAAAAAGGGGCCCTGGACTTGAGCGCAGAAGATTGCAAAAAGATGGCTAATTTCATGAAAAAGATACCGATTAAAGAGCTAGAAACATTAAAAGTCTGCTTGAAGATAGGATTATATACGTCTGTAGACACAGTGCTGGATGAAATAGGGAAAAATTTATCTAGTGCATTAGAATTGATTCCAGACCGGTCGTCGGACTTTCGGCCAAAGGCTACTGCCGAAACAGTAAGGTACGGGCCAGCTGTAGACGAGCAGCTAAAGCAAGTTGTAGCTGAGGTATCTAAGGTAGGTGGCATCGATTTAAAAGAGCCGGTAGTAGAATATGATCTTGTGGGACCTCCGGGACTGCCATCCAAAACAGAGCTGCCCGCCTCAGCAAAGAGGGGTGGCTCAGAGCCTCCAAATTATCCGCCTCCGCCTCCGCCTACAGGGCGGGGTCTATGATAATGAGTCATGTAGGCTCTACCTAAACAAACCTTGAATAATTTTTTACTATTACAATATATATCATAGTATAGAGGTTTAGGGGTTAGCCTAATGAGATTTGATCAATTCACTACGCAGGCAGCAGGTATTATACAATCAGCTCAACAAGCTGCTATTGCCAAAGGGCACCAATCGTTGGCTTCTGAACATATACTTAAGGAATTAATAGAAGATAAGGGACAGCAGGAAAGTTTAGTAGCAAGAATAATAGAGCGCTGCGATGCAGACGTGACAGAAATAGCGAAATCTACCAATGAATCATTAGCAAAGCTGCCAAGCGTAAAAGGGCCAGGCGCAGGGCACATACAGCTCGCATCAGAGACAGCAGAAATATTCGAAGAATCCATGAAGCTTGCCAAAAGAGCGCAGGATTCTTTTGTAACCACGGAGCGAATCCTGCAGGCCTTGATCATGGTGAGCTGCGGTGCAAAAAAGATTCTCACTTCTTCGGGAGTTACGGCTGATAAAATAAATCGGGTAATAGAGAGCATCAGAAAAGGGTGCAAGGCTACCTCGGAAAATGCGGAGGATAGCTTTGATGCCTTGAGTAAATATACAATTGATCTGACGGCACTAGCAGAGCAGGATAAGCTGGATCCTGTGATCGGCCGAGAAGAGGAAATGCGCAGGACTATTCAGGTTCTGTCGCGTCGCACGAAGAATAACCCAGTGCTTATTGGGGAGCCGGGAGTGGGTAAAACTGCGATAATAGAGGGCTTGGCAAGACGTATAGTTTCTGGCGATATACCCGAAAACATGCAGGGAATAAAGCTTATGTCCCTTGATTTGGGTGCGCTGATTGCCGGAGCAAAGTTCAGGGGAGAGTTCGAGGAGCGGCTCAAGAGTTTGCTCAAAGAAGTATACGCCAGCTGCGGAAGGATAATTCTATTCATCGATGAGATGCATACTTTGGTGGGGGCAGGGGCTTCTGAGGGGGCGATGGATGCTTCTAATATGCTGAAGCCTGCTCTATCTAGGGGAGAGCTGCGCTGTGTAGGGGCTACAACCCTTGATGAATATCGTCAGTACATAGAAAAAGATGCTGCTCTTGCCCGCAGATTCCAGCCCGTTTTTGTCACCCAGCCGGATGAAAGCGATTCCATTGCAATACTCAGGGGCCTTAAGGAAAAATATGAAGTGCATCATGGGATAAGAATAGCTGACAGTGCCATTGTGGCTGCAGTAACGCTGTCTAATCGATATATATCGGAGAGATTTTTGCCGGACAAGGCGATAGATTTGATGGATGAGGCAGCAAGCCGTATTAGCATGGAAATCGGCAGCAAGCCAGAGCTTATTGATGAGCTAGACCGTAAGATATTCAAGCTGAAGATAGAGCTGGAAGCGCTGAAAAAGGAGAGCGACCCGGCATCCCAGGAGCGCCTGAGCAAAATTAAGGAGGAGCTGGAAGCATTCGAGAAGGAATCTTTGGATCTAAACGCTAGGTGGAACGCGGAAAAGATCAGGATTGCGGACCTCCAGAGACTGAAAGAGGAGATTGAGAATTCGCGGAAAATGCTAGAAGTCGCACAGCGTGCGGGAAATCTGGCTAGGGCAGGGGAATTGGCATATGGCATCATTCCTAAGTTGGAGGCAGAGCTCAAAAGCAAAGAAGACTCGGACGGCAACGGCAATAGCCTGCTCAAAAAAGAGGTGAATGCGAATGATATCGCCAGCATCGTGTCTCGCTGGACGGGAATTCCTGTGCAGAAGATGATCGGTAGCGAACAGGAAAAGCTGCTTAAAATGGAAGAGGAATTATCTAATAAGATTGTTGGTCAGGATGAGGCAATAAAGGCAATAAGCAATGCAGTCAGAAGGGCCAGAGCGGGAATACAAGACAGCAACAGGCCGCTAGCGTCTTTCCTGTTATTGGGGCCGACTGGTGTTGGCAAAACTGAGCTGGCCAAGGTCCTGGCACAATTTTTATTTAATGACCCAACCGCCCTGCTCAGAATAGACATGTCCGAATATATGGAAAAGCACGCAGTCGCCAGGATGATCGGTGCTCCTCCGGGGTATGTTGGCTATGAGCAAGGCGGGGTGCTGACTGAGCCGATCAGGAGGAGGCCATATCAGGTGGTGCTGTTTGATGAAGTGGAAAAGGCACACCCTGATATTTTCCACATATTGCTACAAGTTCTGGACGAAGGCAGGCTGACGGATAGCCACGGCAAGGTGGTGGATTTCCGCAACACAACCATAATATTGACCTCAAATCTGGGTGCTGAGGTGATGGTGGATCAAATAGATGAAAGAACCAGAAAGGCCGTGATGGAAATCGTAAAAAGATCATTCAGACCGGAATTTTTAAATAGACTGGATGAGATTTTGATTTTCGGCCGCCTGAGCCGTGAACACATAAAAAAGATTGTTGATATGCAGATTGAAGTACTTAAAAATACAGTTAAAAATCGCAAGATCAATATTAAGTTAAGCAGCCAGGCCCGGGAATGGCTCGCAGACGCAGGCTATGACCCGTCTTATGGCGCTAGACCTTTAAAGAGAGTAATGCAGCAAAATATCCAGAACCAGATGGCAGAAATGATGCTAGCTGGCGAAATTAAAGATGGCTCATCAATTAATATAAGCTTACAAAACGGAAGAATTAAAATAGCAGCAGCAAATACGGCAATGCCAACTCAAGCTTAATAGGTTAATAATCTAGAAGGCCAAAGAGCCGGGGCCATAAATCATGATTTCTCTATAGATTGAGACCCTCCTGCTGTAGGAACGCTCCATGCCCTAAGTAAAAATTTGCTGTCCGGCCTAGCTATGCTGTTTCTGCTCTAGGCCAAAGAGAATCGATGATCCTGGGCAGCTAGCTATATTTACCAGGCAATGACCACTAGTTCTTAGATTGTGATCCAAATATAAAATAGGAGCATTTATACGTGCTATTGCCAAAATTGCAAGCCAAGCTCGCACACACGAGGTGCACAATGGTTATAAGCGCAGTCCCTGCACCCAGATTTATTTGAATTTATCTGACTCCTTACATTGTGTTTCTAGATAAGCTCTATCTTACCTTCCTTATCGTTTTGAATATTAGGATCCAAGGAAAGGACTGCAATATTTGCAGGATTAGCAACCGAAGCAGCACAAGCAAGGTCAGTATTAGGTGGGGCCTCTTTTGTTTCATCGGTTCTATCAGAATCGTGCTTAACCTTATCAGATTTTTTACCTACTATTTTACTTATGTCAATTTCAGCATACCACGAGATCTCCCGAAGTTTTTGCGATTCTTTAGTAAAAAGAATACTATAATCCTTGAATCTATCAATTTCCTTATAAAAATTTTCATCTTCACTTTGTGTTGGCCATTCTTTTTGCTTTAATGATTCCTCTGCCTTAGAAATGAATCCATAAAAATCCGCTAGCGAATCACAATGTGAATCGCACATTCTGTAATAAGTTTCAACTGCCTCCTTAAGTGCTGCGGCTTTTTTATATTTTTTCCAACCATCTTTTGCTTTGAGAGCCTGATCCAGGACATCTAAGTAATGCCCGCCCTCTAAGACGAAATTGTTATTTAGGTCGCCCATTACCCCCCGAATATAATTAAGCTTATTTTTGCATCTGAATTTTCTGCATTCTAGTTCGTGATTAAATGTTTCTTCTGTAACGCTAAACTCATCCTTATCAAACTCAACTCCGTTAGCATCCAGCAGCTTCTTCAGCGTTTCTATTCGCTCATTCATTTTATTTATTTTATCTGTTAATATTGTTCTCATTCCAAAACACTCTTCTTTTAAATTCTGATTTGAAGCTGTTAAACTCTGATTTAAAGCTGTTAAACTCTGATTTGAAGCTGTTAAACTCTGATTTAAAGCTTTTAATGTTTTTATATCATTTAAAAGTCTACCATTAAATTTCATTAAGTTTTCAGCGGTTTTATTCGACCTATTTAAGCTTTGTTTGCTATCAGAAAGTGCCTTTGACACCTCTTTGTTAAATTGAGAATTCTTACTAAGCTTATCAAATGCTTCTTGCAGAGCTTCTTTTTCATTTCGCGTTTTTTCATGCTCCTTTTCAGCAGCCTCTTTTTGCTCCATAGCTTCTCGCAGTTTCTTCTCCAAAGCTTTAATCGTCATATCTTTTTCAATTATTGATTTACTTTTCTTGTCATTTTGTTTTTTCTGTTCTTCCTTTCTTAGATTCAATTTTGTTATTGACTGCTCCGCTTCTGAAAGCTTCTTTTTAAGACCCTTTATCTCTTTTTCGCAATCGGTCAACAATTTCTTTCTTGCTTCTTCGTTGCCGCGTAACTTTTTAATTTCTTCCATTAGGCTTCGATTACCCAGCAGAGTCTTATTTAGCTCTGTGTGTAATTCTTCGGACTCTTTCTCAAGTATTTTGCTCCCGGCCTCAAGTATCTCAATCTTATCTGTAAGCAGATCATTCAATATTTCTGCTGGGCCAACTTTTAATGCCTGTACTACCTCCTTCGGCGGCACAAGCATGAGTTCTCTTCTCCTTATACCAATTCCATCTTTTATGCTCTGATATAATTCCTCATAATCTTTTATTATCAATTTTGTACCACCATATTTCTTAACATCTTCATTGCATAAAAGATCCCATTTTTCCTTGAATTTATCTAGCATTTCAAAGCCCTGGGATTCAAGGGATTGATCGTGCACAAAAGCATCACAGATTTTTTCGAGGGATTCCAGCTGTTCTTTAAATTGCTTTACTAGTGCCTGAATTTCTGTTGCTTGTTCCGGAGCTGCGGGCTTTTGAGCGCCTCCTTCTGCTCCCTCTTGTGTTGCTATATTAGGATCTTGAGGTGGTTGCGCTGCTCCTTCTGGCGGATGTCTCTGTTCTGCTCTCTCCTGTTCTGCTCCTTCATTAGGATCTTGAGGTGGTTGCAAAATTGGATATATATCGCTTGTTTTTTTTGGAGATTTTCTGCTATTTTTTGGCATAACTAATATTTAAAGTTTATAATACTTAACTATAGAAGAAAATTTTACAACAGTCAAATACTAATTTTTTAAATATAGAATATGTCTTAAACTCAGTCAGTTTGTATATATTGTTTAAATTATTATTAATTTTACTATCTAGTAAACTTATCTATATAATATTTTAATTTTTTGAACCGGGGCAATATTCTTTCCGGTAAGATTTTAGGCTTTATAGTAATTGATCCATATCCCTAATATCCACATTAGATCTTTTGTATTTTTTTATCTAGACTAAATAAATGTTATAATTATATAAATCTCGCACTGTATGAATTATTTTCACTTGGGATGCTGTCAATGGCCATTTCCGCAAAAATATTTTTTCTAGAGCTTGGCTTGGATTTTTGTTTATCGCAAGTCAACTTTTGACTGCTGAATATCAGCTTGATTGCCAGCCTTAGATAGAGAAATACGGTGCTTTATTTTTATTGTTCATCAAGTATCGGGCAGGATGTTAATTTCAGCTGCTACTGCCCCACATTTTGTTTTTTTAAAGCAACAAGTTTGTGTTTTTTATAGCATAAGGATGACCGGCGCTAATCTGGCGCGATGCCGCGAATTATTAAGTGGCCCCAGGCATTTTCTATATCAATGATTTGATGAGGATTGATATTATGTAATACCAAAATATTCTCGGTATAGCCTTGAGCTAGTATAACAGTGGTGTTACAAAACTTAATTCTTTAAGATTTTTTATATAAGCTAAGATTTTTATTTTATATATAATGAAATTTATATAATTAAAAATAGTGGTAATACATTATATAAATTTTTCATTATTATGAAGCTTGAATTTTGTTCATTTCTGCCCAGTTATCACCAATGCTAATTGTCACTGGGATGCAGAGATCTACTATACAACTTTCCATAATCTTCTTAGTTATGCTTATGACTCGTTCAACATCGCCATCTTTTGCTTCGATGAGCAATTCATCATGTATTGTTAGAATAATTCTAGCATCAAGCCCATCCTCGGCATATGCCCTATCTACTGTCACCATTGCTCGCTTGATTATGTCCGCTGCTGTGCCTTGAATGGGCGCATTGATTGCTGCTCTTTCGGCAAATTGCCTCTTGGCAGAATTCTGATTATTTATTTCTTTGATGAAGCATTTCCTATTAAATAATGTCCTTACATAACCTTGTTTTCTAGCCATCTCTTTGCATTTTTCCATATATTCCTTTATGCCCGGATAATGTTTGAAGTAGTTTTCGATATATAAATTAGCAGTGTGGAAATCCACCCCTATTTGCTTTGCCAGCCCAAATGGACTCAGTCCATATATTATGCCAAAATTAATTGCCTTGGCTTGTCTCCTGATGATCGGATCCACATCTTTGGTGTTTGTATCGAATAAATGGCTTGCAGTTGTGGCATGAATATCTTCTCCATCTGCCAGAGTCTGTTTCAGCGAATCTATATTAGCCATATAAGCCAGCAGCCTCAGCTCTATCTGCGAATAATCAAATGATACTATTTTACATCCTGCTTCCACCTCAAAAGCTTTGCGGATTTTCTGGCCTTCGGGAGTGCGTATTGGTATGTTCTGCAGGTTGGGTTCGCTTGAGCTGAGCCTGCCTGTTGAGGTTGAAGTCATGGAATATTTGGTATGTATTCTCTTGGTCTCTGGGTTGATCTGCTGCACTAATGCATCTGTATATGTGTTTTTCAGCTTGCTGAGGTGACGCCACCGCAAGACCTTATCCGCAATTTCATATCCTCTGACTGCCAGCCCTTCAAGCACTCCGACATTGGTGTTATAGGCCCCTGACAACCTCGATTTTTTACCCCCGGGGATCGCCATTTCCTCAAACAGGATCTCCCCCAGTTGTTTTGGCGAGCCTATGTTGAAATCTCTGCCTGCGATCCCGTGGATATCCTCAGATAGTATGTCTATATTTTGCTGGAATTCCCGCGATAAGCCATGCAGTATTTCTGTGCTCACTTTAACTCCATAGATCTCTATTTTATGCAGTACATCAATCAGAGGGCGCTCCAGATTTAGATAGATATTCTGCGATTTATGTCTAAATAGCTCTTGTTGTAATTCTTGATGGAGCTTGAGCAGAGATTCAGCTTTTATTGCCGGGTATAGCTGTGCTGCCGGATCTAATATATCATTGAAATATTTGGCATATATCTTTTCAAATTCATAGCTATCCTGGCCCGAACCTAATGCATGGAACATAATTTCGATGTCATCTACCGGCCTGAGCTCAGTTGCCCCGAGCCTTGCCAGAAGGCCTTTGGTAGCTTTTAAGTTATGCCCTATTTTTAATATACTAGAGCTTGCAAGCACTGGCTGTAGCTCTGTTAGAATTTGCTCCAGATTATTATCACTAATTTCTATGAAAAATGCCTTGCCTATCTCCGCAGAAACCCCAATTCCTACACCATCATGCAAATCTATTGCCAGCATGCCCGTGCGCCTGACGCTATTTATGAAATCTTTAATTTCTGCGATGTCAGTTAATTTATGCAGTTTTGCATTTGTGTTTTTTTGGTGAGGTATATTAAAGTTATAAAGTTTTCCCAATCTCTCAATCAAACTTCTAAAGCCGTTTTTATGCAAAAATCCACCCAGTTTTTCCTGGTTGGGCTTATTAAAAATAAATCTTGCAAGCTCGCTATTTATTGGAACATCGTAATCTAGCTTGGTCAGTTTTTGTGAGAGCAGGGCCTGCTCCTTGTTTTGTTCTATCATGCTGCGTCTTCTTTTTTGGGTTATTTGGTCTGCATTGGCGATTATCTGCTCAAGCGAGCCAAATTGCTCCATCAGCTCCACTGCGCCCTTGGGCCCGATGCCAGGCACCCCTGGAATATTATCAGATCTATCTCCCACCAATGCTAAATAATCAGCCACCTGGCTTGGCTTAACCCCGAGCTTGCTCTGCACATCTTTGGGGTAGATATATTTGTTTTTGATCGCGTCAAACATATATATTTTGTCGCTGACAAGCTGCATTAAATCTTTGTCAGACGATATAATCTCCACATATAATCCCTGCTCCTGTGACTTGTGTGCGAGGGTTGCTATGATATCATCCGCCTCATAACCTTCTAATTCGACTGAACTTATCTCCAGTGCCGCTGCGGCTTCCCGGACGATGGGAAATTGAGGCAGCAAATCCTCTGGAGCTGGCGGCCTATTGGCCTTATATTCTTTATAGATTTCATTGCGAAATGTTTTTTTGCCCTTGTCATAGATTACTGAGCAGTATCCGGCTTTATGCTCACTGAGTATTTTGGCCAGCATGTTCACAAATCCATAAACTGCTCCTATTGGCAGACCTTGTGGATTTGTCAGGGCCGGCAAGGAGTGATATGCACGAAATACAAAGCCGTATGCATCAATTAGGATGATTTTATTTAGCATCATGGGGTTGTTTGGGCTTACATAGCACGCTGTATAGCACGTTTTGCCAAATGTTGCAAAGTGCTTAGTATTTTGGATGATTGAAAAATTATAAAATTTTTAATAAAGATCCTTTATATATTATACTAAGTCATAAATAACAAGAAAATGCGAGTCTTGAAATATTCTTCTTTTTTGTCAATTTTGTTGATAGTTGCGGTATTGATTCTTAGCGGTTTTATGCTCAGGAGTATTCTGCAAAAAAACTTGCTTAATTATTTTGTTAGAGAAAGTAGCATTAATTTGAGTATGGTATTTGTAGATAACATATTAAATAAATATAACGAAACTCTTAAATCTTTAAATAGTGAAGATACCAGCAAATGGCAATATATACCAGAATTTAAAAAATTTCATGATGAAAGTATAAAATTTTTAGCAAACTATCGGTTTGTAGTCGATGTTACACTTTATAATGCAAATTTGGAGAAATTTTTCAGTAGCGGGGGTGAGGTTTTTGCTGAATTGATAGAAGGTACGGAAGATTATCCTTCAGTCATTGAGGGAGAATCGCTTGTGCTTGGCCCATATAGCATGCAGGTCAATAAAAATGCATCCAAAAAAGAATATGTGCTAACGGCTTTACTGCCGATATTTGATAAATCAAATGAAAATGTCAATTACGCAATAGCGATTACTTATGAGGCTACTAAGGCTTACTGGTTTATTAATGTAGTATGCATAGCCCTGACTTTGTCTTGCCTGGTTGCGACAATACTTGCATATATATTGATGCTTTATAGATCTATTCAGAGCTCCAGATTGTTGAGCAAGCAATATGAGATTAGCGCTACTTTGGAAGATGCCAAGCAAAAAGCCGAGGAAGACAGCATGCGAAAATCAGATTTTTTCGCTAATTTAAGCCATGAGCTGCGCACGCCACTGAATGCAATTATTGGGTTTTCTAAGATAATGTATGAGGAATCTATGGGCAGCATAGGCAACAGCCAATATAAAGAATATGCTAAAGATATAAATAGCTCAGGCGAGCATCTGCTGTCTTTGATAAATGATATTTTGGATTTTGCTAAGGCTGATTCAGGAAAATTGGAGGTCTCGCTGTCGCCGCTAGATGTTACTAAGCTCGCAAAAAGCAGCCTGCGCATGATAGCTCCCCGTGCAGAGGAAGCAAACGTTAAATTGGTTGAGAAAATTGCAGAGAAAAATATACTCATTCAGGCTAACAGCAAGAGATTGAAACAAGTGATGCTGAATTTATTATCCAACGCAGTTAAGTTCACCCCTGCGGAAGGAGAGGTGGAGCTACGTTTGTATTGCGAGAAAGACGATACAATAATGCAGATTCGAGATACCGGCATAGGCATCGACCAGAAAGATATTTCAAGCGCAATGTCTGCTTATGGGCAGATTGATAATAAAATTTTCCGTGAGCATGAAGGTACTGGCCTGGGCTTGCCTTTAACTAAAAAACTGGTTGAGTTGATGAAAGGGAAATTTGACATCAAAAGCGAGCCGGGCCTAGGCACGACGATCACTTTAACCTTCAAAACTGAGCATATAAATCTTGATGAATTAACTGAAGATCAAGAGGATAAAAAGAGTGATTTTTAGCAGAGATATCACAAATTAAAGGCTAAATAACTTATTAATGCTCTTTGCCTGTGCTTTCTTTTGTATTTGACTTGTGCTCATTGATTTAATAAAATTAAGCATGAATTTCAAATATTGCTCTTATGGCACAAAAAAAGAGTATTTTAATTAGACTTGTGAGCACCGAAAAAACCGGGTATTTCTACGTACGCAAGAAAGCCATAAAAAAACCCAAGCTTTCTTTTAGAAAATATGATCCTGTTGCTAGAAAACATATAATTTTTAAAGAAAAGAAGCTCTAATTATATCAATGGTAGAAAGTAAAATTACCATAATAAATTTTTATAAATTTATTAATTTATTTGACTGTACCCAGCAACAAGATATAATAAGAACTTTTTGCCTGGCAAATAGCCTTAAGGGCACTGTTTTGCTAGCTTCTGAGGGCATCAACGCTACCTTGGCTGGCAGCGAGGAGTCTGTAAATAAATTTATTAACTATCTTATTCAAGATAGCAGGTTTGCCGACGTGCATTTCAAAAAAAGTACGGCGGATTTTAATCCTTTTAGGAAGATAAAAATATGTCTTAAAAAGGAAATAGTCAAGATGGGAATTGCTGATTTAGACGCAAGGAACAAGCGCTTTAGCTATATTGAGCCTGATCTGTGGGATGAGTTCATGTCCGATGCTGCTGCTATAATAGATGTACGAAATACCTATGAAATTAGCAGGGGGGCTTTTGTAGGCTCCATAAATCCTCATACCAAAGCTTTTTGCGAATTTCCGCTCTGGGCCAAAAAATGGGCCGCTAGCCAGAAACACAGAGAGATGAAATTAGGCATGCTGTGTACCGGTGGCATACGTTGCGAGAAGGCAGCGACCTATCTAAATTCTTTAGGTTTCAGGAATGTATATCAATTGAAAGGAGGGGTACTGGAATATTTAAAGATCACCGGTAATAAGCATAAAAAATGGAAAGGTGATTGTTTTGTGTTCGACGATAGGATTGCCGTTGATGAGAGCCTGCAGCCAAGCGATGCCATAAGCTGTAATGCCTGCGCCGATGTTGTGAATAAGCAGAATATGTGGATAAATTCCAAGGGTAGGGTTTTATGCATGGCCTGCCAAGATAAAGAGTTTGCGAATTTCTTTTCTAAAAATTGATAAGGTTTTTTGTTAGGCCGGCTAACTTCATACCATTCATACTTTTTTCTTAGCCGATGCTTAAAGAATTGATCTTTATTGCTTTGAAATGAAAATTTCTAGTATGAGATTGCACTATAGTTGTTATGGTGCACTATTTTAATCTCTAATTATTGTTATTATTGCGTTTTGTTTTGCGTAAAAAAGCTGGTATATCCAGCCATTTTTCTTTTCCAGATGCTTCCACTGTTACCTTCTCTCTCTCTTTATTTTGGTTGTTATTGTTTATCTTTGTCATAATATTGCTGCTCAGTGGCAAGTCGCTACGCCGTTTATAAGCTCCTTCTTGTCCTAATAATTCTTCATTTTTCCTGATTTGTCTGTTACTGTTGACATGCCCTGGTTCATGCTTTCTGGGCGCTGAGCTTTGTTCTGCTCTATTAATATTTTCATCTCTGTAAGGTTTAGCTGCTACATTCGCGAAACCATATTGTTTTCTGAAGTTTTGCGTGATGCCTTCTGACTCAGCATCGTTGTCTTGGTTATCTTCATTGATGCCTGTGGCAACAACAGAAACACGGATTTTGCCCTCCATATCGTCGCTGAACGCGGAGCCAAAGATAATATTTGCATTTGGATCGACCTCGTCTCGGATGCGGCTTGCAGCTGCATCGACTTCAAAGAGGGTCATGTCTGTGCCACCGGTTATATTAACCAGCACTCCCTTAGCTCCCCTCATTGATGAATAGTAAAGCAAAGGATTTGATATTGCTGATTCCGCCGCCTTAACGGCACGATTTTCGCCAGATGCCTCGCCTGTGCCCATCATTGCTTTGCCCATATTGCTCATCACAGAACGTATATCCGCAAAATCTAAATTAATTAAACCCGCCATCAAAATTAGGTCAGTGATGCTGCGCACTCCTGTATATAAGATATTATCAGCGAGCTTAAATGCGTTTGCAAAGGTGGTGTTTTGATCTGCGATCAGGAATAAATTCTGGTTGGGAATAATAATCAGTGTGTCGACTGTTTTATACATTTTCTCCAGCCCTGATTCGGCCAGCTGCATCCTATATTTTCCCTCAAACAAAAAAGGTTTGGTGACCACTCCGACGGTCAAAATGCCTTGTTCGCGGGATAATTTAGATATTATCGGTGCCGCGCCGGTGCCTGTTCCTCCACCCATTCCCGCAGTTATAAATACCATATCATTGCCCTTGAGATATTCCACGATCTGCTCTGCAGATTCTTCTGCTGCTTTGGCGCCTACTTCTGGGTCTGCTCCCGCTCCCAGGCCACGAGTTGTGTTGCTACCAATAGGCAATATATTTGGACATTTGCTTTCATATTCCCTCAGTGGCTGCATGTCAGTATTAACCATCACATATTCAACTTTCTGCAGCGACATATCGATCATGTTTTTAACCGCGTTGCATCCTGCACCTCCTACGCCAAAGACAGTGATTCTGGGGCTAGATTGTTCACTTTTGCTGGGAGTGCTTATATTAATTGCCATAAGTATACCGGTAATCAATGATTACTATATTCTATTTATAATTTTGTCAAGTTGCAACACTAAGTTGGATTTTTGGTCATTTTATGTTGTTTGAGCTGGTTGAATTGTTTGAGTACGAGTTGTTTTAAATATTTCTTAATAAGTTTATTAATATTATTATTAAAGATTAAATATATAATAGTATATGCAAAATAAAAATATTATAGATTCTAATGATAGATATATTCCTTCTGCGAATGAAGAATATATGAATGCAGAGCAGCTGGAATATTTTAAAAGGAAGCTACTGAATCTACGCGAGGAATTGCTATCAAAAGTTATAGGGACTGGGGAAAATTCTTTGCATGAAGAGAAAATCAGCGCTATTGATGTTGCTGAAGCTGCTTCACAAGAACTCGATGTTTCTTTAGAATTGCATATGCAGAACAGATGCAGTAAAACCTTAAAAGAGATTGATTATGCGCTATCTCGGATAGAAAATGGAGATTATGGCTATTGCGAAGACACAGGAGAGGAGATAGGCACAAAGCGTTTAGAGGTGATGCCAACAGCAAATTTATGTGTCAAAGCACAAGAGAAGCATGATATAATGCATAAGCAATCCGATAAAAAAGATGACTAAGATTACTAAATTTTAGCTGCGGCACTTCTGCCATAGATATTATAGATTATAGATGAATTTTTACTCTGCCATAAGAAGCTCAATATTTTTGTTTCCGCCAGAATTTGCACATAATCTAGCGATGAAGCTCTTGCGATGTGGCTTGGTGCCAGCGGCCTCTGGTTATGCAGATCCTATTTTATCCAGTGATGTTTTCGGTTTGCATTTTGAAAATCCAGTGGGTTTGGCAGCCGGATTTGACAAAGATGCAGAGTGCATCCCTGCGCTCTTTAAGCAGGGTTTTGGCTTTGTTGAGGTGGGCACCATAACTTTGAAGTCGCAGCCAGGAAACTCTAAACCGAGGATTTTTCGGCTGGCCAAAGACAAAGCTATAATTAATAGTTTGGGTTTTAACAGCAAAGGCAGCGATTATGTCTATCAGAAGATATCTGGGGTTAGGGCGGCTCAAAAAAAGATACTGGGGATTAATATTGGCAAAAACAAAGATACTTCAGATTACATCAAGGATTATACTCATCTTATGGAAAAGTTTTATAATCTTGCTGATTATATTACGGTCAATATCTCTTCTCCGAATACCCCTAATTTGCGAGATTTGCAGAGCAAGAAACACCTGGATTCCTTGTTGTTGGCTTTGTCAGAGCTGCGTCTTGGCTTGAGCGTTAGGCATAACAAGCATCTTCCTTTGTTGGTCAAAATATCGCCGGATCTGAGTGCCAGAGGGAGGGAGGAGGTTGCGAACTCATGTTTGCTACATAAAATTGATGCACTGATAATCAGCAACACTACTATTTTCCATAAGGATAGGCTGTGCAGCGTTTATAAGAGCAAAATCGGAGGGTTGAGCGGCATTCCGCTACGTGAACCTGCAGACCTCCTACTCAGCGAGATGCATAGCCTCACCGCAGGCAAAATTCCAATCATCGGGGTGGGAGGAATTTTTGGTGCAGAAGATGCTTATCGTAAAATTTGCTTAGGTGCCTCTCTGGTGCAGATATATACCGCTATTATTTATCATGGTTTTGCTGCGGTGGGCCAAATCAAGCGAGGTTTGGTGCGCTTGCTGAGGCAAGATGGTTTTTCTAGTCTTAAAGATGCGGTTGGTGTTGCACATAAATAGGCCCCTAGATGCTTTATAATGATAAATTTATTGTGAAGGATGATGAAGATGCGATGCGCCTAGACAGGTTTCTGCGCAAGGTTACTGCTATGCCGCAGAGCTATATTGAGCGATCTTTGCGGCAGAAAAAGATATTGCTGGATGGAGAGACCGCCAAGGCTAGGATGAAGGTCATGCGGGGTCAGGTAATTACTTTAAATGGGATTAATTATGACATAGCAAAGCAAAAAAAGAATGCTAAATCGGTCGATTTGGTGCGCTACTCTGGCCTGATCAGTCGGCTGCGCAGCTCTATTATTTATGAGGATGAGTGGCTAATTGCAATCAATAAACCCAGCGGAATTGCTGTGCAGGGCGGCAGCAAGGTTGCAATAAGCATAGATGATTTGTTGCCAGAGCTGGTCTCTTCTGATGTCAGGCTAAAGATAGTACATAGACTAGATCGGGATACCAGCGGGGTTTTGCTGCTAGCGCGCAGCGGCTATATGGCACGCTATCTAACGGCTGCTTTTCGCAACAGAAAAATTCAAAAAACTTATTGGGCTCTTGTTTTAGGTAAACCTAAATCAGGAACTATTGACTTGCCTCTTGCCCCTATGAGAATTAGCAAGGAATATAAAGTGATTATTGACTCGGCAAACGGCAAAGAGGCAGCCACCAAGATAACAAGAGTGGCTGAGGTTAATTCCAGAGTTTCTTTGGTGGAATTAGAGCCCATAACGGGCCGCAAACATCAGCTAAGGGCTCATATGGCACATTTAGGTTGCCCAATTATTGGTGATTATAAATATGGCGCAGGGCGTAGCAAAGAAAATTTTGCGGAGTTTGATGATAATTTGCACCTGCATGCTCACTCGATAGCTCTCCCTGGTTGGCCTAAGATAGAGGCAAAATTACCGGATTATATCCAGAAAAGGATACCTCTATCTTTTTTATTAAGATGATTTTTAAGGCCCCTTAGCTCCTCTGCCTTTAGCTTCTTGGACCGAATCAGCTGCTGGAGTGCTCTGCGTTAGACTTAGAGCTCCAAAGCCTTCTATTACTCGTATACTTCGCAATTTGCCTATTGCATTTTTGAAGGTTTTTTCTTGCTCAAGTCCGTCTAAAGTTTGCTCAAATCCTGCAACTATCACTGCAGAAGAATGTAATTCCTCAAAATGTTTTGCATAAATAGGTTCGGGTAACCCTGAATGCAGAACCCAGAATTTGCAAGCATCCTCACAGTAACGCCCCAATTCTTTCCATTCTCCTTTCTCCAGTGTTTTGTCTAGATGCTCCATCTGAGAATATGCAATATTTTGCAGTGTCTGCTGCCCTTCTAATAAATGGGGTGTCTGTTCAGCTATTTTGGTTAATATATTATTTTTTATCAACCAACTCATATCTTTTGATTCTTTCTCTTTTATTTCTCTGGAAGACGGATGATCATCCTTTTCAACTGCATTGTAGGTCTCTTCCAAATTTTTCATTTCTTCTTTAAATTTCTGCACAGCATTATGATATTGAGATAAAATTGTTTTCAATTTTTCTATTGATCCCTTTTCATCTTCTATTAATATAAAATCTGCTGGTATTTCAGCCTGTGTTGAACCGTTGTAGCATCCGTTTGAAGGTTTGTTACCGTAATCCGTTTCTGCTATTTTTAAAAGATCACTATATGTTTTTCCCCAATCTTTCATAATTGACCTCTAATTTAGAATTTAATCTTAACTAATTATAAAACAAAATTTTTTATTTTAATAGAAATTTAAATAATTTAATTTTAATTCATATATTGTATTTTGTTCTGTTTTTAGCTAGATATACTTGTCTATATGTCAATAATACACCTAAAATCAGCAGCGCAGCTGGCAATAACCACAGCAAATAGGTATATGAAACAAACGGCGGCTCAAATAGCACTTGTTCGCCATAAATTTCGCGCAGATAATCCTTGATTTCCTGATCTGATTTTCCTGATCTGATTTCCTGCATGATTAAATCACGCATTCTGCTGGAGAATTCTGTTCTGGAGTGCTGTATTGATTCGCCATTGCATATCAGGCATCTAGTGATTTTGAATAGCTCCTGCACTCTGCCTTCAGGATCTGAGGTTGCAGCGAGGCCGGAATTGACCATGGGGCTATAATTTATTATCAATGCTGTTATTATTAATTCTATTATAATTATTATATATCTTTTTATTATATTCATTACGATAATAGCTCGTCTTTGGCTTGGTTAACTTTTTGTGCCAAATAGGGTGATCCTCCAGCATCTGGATGTATCTTTTTCATCAGATGCAAATAAGCGCTCTTGATTTCTGCCGGGCTAGCATTCTCCATAACTCCCAGAATTTCACACGCCTCCTTACGAGTCATTTTATTGCTATTGACGTTCTGCCTTGTATTATGGAAATTTTCTTGATAAGGTCGGGACTGACTCTGATGCAAGAAATGGCTCAGCACTGCCGCCAGATGAGAGATATTAATCATTCTCCTGCTTCTGCATGACAGAAAAAACATCCCTAGCAGCAATGGACTAATTATTTTAAAAAGCAAAACCAGCAATATTATGAAAAGTATTGTACCCATGTTTATTTGAATGTTAGAATTGCTCCTATAATACTATTATGCTAGCATTATGCTGTTATTGCAATGTTTCTGAGGATGAGATGTTTATACAAACTGAAATAACTCCCAATCCCAATACCCTGAAATTTTTTCCTGGCAGTGTTGTGATGAAATCTGGCACTATGGATTTTAATAATGCCGAGGAGGCATCTAAATCTTATTTGGCGCAGGCATTGTTTGCAATCAAAGACGTCAAAGGTGTTTTTTTCGGCTATGATTTTATCTCTGTAACCAAAGAAGAAAGTGCTGACTGGGCCATCCTGAAGCCCGAGATTCTCATGACAATTATGAGTCACTTTGTTGATGGTAGGTCGCTATTTATAGATCAAGACTCAGCAACAGGCGAGGATGAGCAGGATGAGGATTATGACGAGGCAGATTCTGAGCTGGTCGCGCAAATAAAAGAATTAATTGAAACCAGAGTTCGTCCCGCAGTGGCGCAGGATGGAGGAGATATTATTTTCCGTGGATATCGTGACGGCGTGGTGACGCTAAAGCTGCAAGGAGCCTGCTCTGGTTGTCCGAGCTCTACTCTTACTTTGAAGGATGGCATCGAAAACATGCTAAGATATTATATTCCCCAGGTTGAATTGGTAGAAGCAGCTTGATTGACTCAAATTCAAATTTAAGTATTGCAATTATGCTAGTTCAAAATTTTATATGAAAAAATACAAGGTTCTACTTTTGGGTTCGGGCGCTAGGGAACATGCGCTGGCTTGGTCTCTGAGCAAATCCTATTTATTGGATGTTTTATACGTTGCACCTGGCAACGCAGGCATCAGCAGGATTGCGGAGTGCATCAATCTTGATATCACAAATTTTGCCGAGATTGCCTCTTTTTGCGAAAAAAACCTGATTGATTTGGTGGTCTCAGGCCCTGAACAGCCTTTGGTGGAAGGGGCTTATGATTACTTAAACCAGCGCGGCATTAGGGTTTTGGGCCCCTCCAAGATGGCTGCGAAGCTCGAAGGTTCAAAGTATTTCACTAAGCAGATTTGCAAAAAATATGCGGTGCCTACAGCAAAATTTGAATATTTTGCAGATAAATCCGCGGCAAAGCAATACGTTAGAAGTTGCAGTCTGCCGCTTGTGATCAAGCAAGATAGCCTGGCTGCGGGCAAGGGTGTGTTGGTTTTGCGAAATCATTCAGCAGAAGCAGACAAATTCATCGATGATATATTTGCAAAGAATGGCGGGGCGTTAGTTGAGGAATACTTGGAGGGCAAGGAGCTAAGCTTTTTTGCGCTTGTCGATGGCAAGAATGCAGTAGAATTTGGAACGGCGAGAGATTTCAAAGCAGTAGGCGAAGGCAATACGGGCCCTAACACTGGTGGCATGGGAGCTTATTCGTCTATGGACTTGGTAGATGATCAGATGCGCAGCGCCATTATGCAGAGCGTGATCTGGCCTACAATAAGAGGCATGAGGGAGCTGGGGCAAGAATTCAAAGGAATACTATATGCCGGCCTGATGCTGACTGAAGATGGATTTAAATTATTAGAATTTAATGTTAGATTTGGTGATCCGGAGCTGCAAAGTCTGGCGGTCAGGCTGAAATCTGATTTGCTGGAGCTAATTCTTGCGATTTTAGATGAAAGACTAGACAAATGTGATTTATCTTTTAGCGATAAATCTTCTGCCTGCGTGGTCATGGCATCGAAAGGTTATCCTGGCGCTTACAAGAAAGGCTCGATAATTCGCGGCTTGGGCGCAGCCGAAGCGATAGACGGTGTTAATATTTTTCATGGTGCAACTGCCCTGCAGGAGGGAAATTTTGTCGCATCTGGCGGCAGAGTGCTCAGCATTACTGCGACGGGGGATAATTTGTCAGATGCCTGCACCAAAGCTTATCAGGCAGCCGGATTGATTGATTGGCCGGACGGATTCTATAGAAGGGATATCGCGGAAGGTTAATCTTAATTATTAAGATTACTTAGATCTCAAGAGCTACTTTGATTTTTCCTAAGTTTGCGCATTATCTGTTGATTTTGCTAAAGAATTTTTATAGCTTCATTGAATCATATATTTATTTTGGTTGTTTATGGTCATTAGATCCGGCAAAGCCCTCGAAGCTAAAAAACAGCTGCGTTGTGCTGGTAAAGTTTTCAGCTACTATAGCATAAAAGAGGCGGGAGAGAGGCTATCCTTCGATGTTGCGAGACTGCCTAACTCTCTTAAAATAGTGCTCGAGAATTTGCTGCGATACCAAGATGAGGTCACTGTAACGCAAAATGACATTAAAGCTTTCGTGAGTTGGATTGATCGGAGAACTTCGCAGCACGAGATAGCTTATAGGCCCAGCAGGGTCCTGATGCAAGATTTCACCGGCGTACCTGCTGTGGTTGATTTGGCTGCGATGCGCGATGCCGTGCAGGACTTGGGCATAGATCCTTCCAGGGTCAGTCCTGCGGTGCCGGTGGATTTGGTGATAGACCACTCCGTGCAGGTGGATCAGGCTGCCAGCGATGCTGCTTTCAGAATCAATGTCCAGCTTGAGATGGAGCGCAACATGGAGCGTTATAAGTTTTTGCGCTGGGGACAGAAAGCATTTGACAATTTTCGGGTTGTGCCTCCGGGTACTGGCATATGCCACCAGGTAAATCTGGAATATTTGGCAAAAGTGGTTTGGACTCGTCAGGAAGGAGAGGAATTGTTGGCCTATCCAGATACCTTAATCGGCACAGATAGCCACACCACCATGATCAATGGTCTAGGAGTTTTGGGCTGGGGCGTGGGAGGAATTGAGGCAGAAGCGGCAATGCTGGGTCAACCGATATCCATGATAATCCCTGAGGTTATTGGCTTTAAATTGACCGGGAATTTGCAAGAAGGAGTAACCGCAACTGATTTGGTGTTGCACATCACCCAGATTTTGCGCACCCGAGGCGTGGTGGGAAAATTTGTAGAGTTTTTTGGTGAGGGCCTGGAGAGTTTGTCTTTGGCTGACAGAGCCACCATCGCTAATATGGCACCTGAATATGGCGCAACTTGTGGGATTTTTCCGGTGGACGAGCGCACATTGGAATATCTGCACTTGACCGGCAGAGATGAAGAGACAGTGGCACTGGTGGAGCGATATTGCAAGGAGCAGCTTTTGTGGCGTCAACCCGTAGATCCAATCTTTACCGACACTTTGGACCTTAATCTAAAAGATGTGGAGCCGAGTCTTGCTGGGCCGAAACGTCCCCAGGATAGAGTGAGCTTGGCCAAAGCAAGTGAATATTTTATCGATATTTTTGAGAATAACAAGACTGGCAATGGCAATGAACAAAAAATGGTCTGGGATAGCGAGGGAGGGCGCATATGCGATAATTTTTCTCATTTTGATGATGATCATGTTTTGTTTAAATCAAGGGTGCCGGCTAATAGGCATAGTTTAGGCAATGGCGATGTAGTGATAGCAGCGATCACTAGCTGTACTAATACCTCAAATCCTAGCGTTATGATCGCTGCGGGATTGCTGGCACGCAACGCAGCCCTGAAGGGGCTCAGGACCAAGCCCTGGGTCAAGACCTCGCTGGCCCCTGGATCTAGAGTGGTCACTGAATATCTAGCAAAATCAGGCTTGCAAGAATATCTCGATAAGTTGGGTTTTTATCTGGTTGGCTATGGCTGCACCACATGCATAGGCAATTCTGGCCCCCTGCCGCAGGAGATTGTGCAGGCAATATCAGAGAATAACCTGAAGGTAGCGGCGGTGCTTTCGGGCAATAGAAACTTTGATGGCAGGATTCACCCGCTGACACAGGCGAATTATCTTGCATCCCCGCCCCTGGTGGTGGCTTATGCTCTGGCTGGCTCTATGAAGATCAATTTGACCTCCGAGCCAATTGGCAGGGGTAGCCAGGGTAACTTAATATATCTGAAAGATATATGGCCAAGCGCAGCTGAGATAAATAAGGTCATCAATGATGTAGTTAACAAGGATATGTTTATAGCTAAATATTCTGAGGTTTTTTCTGGTGATGAGGATTGGCAAAATATTATGGTAAATAGTGAATGCAACTATAGCTGGGATGCAAGCAGCACCTACATCAAGAAGCCGCCATATTTTACTGATGTTTTCCATAAAAATACTGACGATGATATCAATATTAATATAAATGGGGCAAATATCCTGGCTATTCTTGGCGACACCATCACCACTGATCATATTTCTCCTGCTGGTAATATTCCTGGTGATAGCCCCGCGGGAATTTATCTCAATTCTCAGGGGGTGGCAAGCAAGGATTTTAATTCCTATGGGGCGCGGCGCGGTAACCATGAGGTTATGCTGCGCGGTACTTTTGCAAATATCCGCCTGCAGAATGAAATGACGCCCGAGCGCAAGGGCGGATATACGATTTACATCCCAACTGGCGATGTGATGAGTATTTATGATGCAGCGGTTGAGTATAAGGCAAACAACAAAGCCGTTGTGGTGATTGCCGGGAAGGAATATGGGACCGGTTCAAGCCGCGATTGGGCGGCTAAGGGCACTGCCTTATTGGGAGTTAAGGTAGTCATTGCTGAGAACTTTGAGCGGATCCACCGCTCCAACCTGATCGGTATGGGCGTTTTGCCCTTGATGTTCAAAGATGGACAAAACAGAAAGAGCCTAGATCTGGATGGTAGCGAAACCATTGATATTATTTGCCAAGAGCTAAAACCGGGGCTGGAGGTTGAGTGTAATATCAATAGAAGAAGTTCCATCAAAGAAACTATTCATCTTATTTGTCGGATAGATACTGATACTGAGCTCGAATATTATGCTAGCGGGGGTATTTTACATAAAGTTATTAAAGAGATGGCATGAGTTCCAATGTTATAGTTAATATATTAGGTGACAAGCCTCTTGTTAATCTTGCCAAATCTTTTTTATTAACTAACTTTTTAAGATATTCTATTTAATCTTGTTGCTGTCTTTTTTGCTCAAAGATTATGGCTTAAAATTAAAAAATAAAATAAATTAAAATAAATGCAGTGGTTTGATTTTAATTTTTTAATTAATTCTGCTACACACATCCTTACGGTTTGTATGGTTTTTTCTGTAGTGGTGTTTTGTCATGAGTTCGGGCACTATTTTTTCGCGAGATTATTCGGAGTGAAAATAGAGGTTTTTTCTATTGGTTTGGGGCCAGAAATATTCAGTTTTCGTGATAGGTCGTTGACTAAATGGCGAATTGCAGCTTTGCCTTTGGGTGGGTATGTAAGAATGCTTGGTGATATGAATATCGCCAGTTTTGCGACCTCTGCAGCCTCTGATGTAGACAAAAAAATAGATCCTCAGGCACATGATCGCTCTTTCTCTCAAGCAAGTCTGACGCAGAGATTCATAATAGCCCTAGCAGGACCTCTGGCAAATTTCCTGCTTGCTATTTTGATTATATTTGGTTTGTTATCTTTTTATGGAAAACCTGAAGTTTTGCCCACGGTGAGCAACTTGGAAATAGGAGGACCAGGCAGAGAGGCGGGGATAGAAGTCGGTGACGTCATCACTGAAATTAACGGCAGCGCGGTGCATTCTTTTGCCGAAATTAAAAAAATTGTTGCCGCTAGCCCTGGGTTGCAGCTGGACATAAAATATTTAAGAGATGGATCTGAACACCACACCAAGGCTACCCCAAAATCCGTTCGCATAAAGGATGGGGTTGATATAGGCAGCTTAGGTATGATTTTCAGTGACCTTCAGTATAAAAAATTAGGGCTATTCTCCGCGTTTTATCTGGCAGCGCTCGAGAGTTACAGGAGTGCTATGGCTATCTGTAGTATTTTCAAGCAGATGCTTGTTAGCGGGGAGATTATGGAAAATATCGGTGGCCCAATAAGGATCGCGCAGGAAACTACGAAATATGCGAATTTGGGTATCTCTGCACTTTTATGGTTTGTGGCTATACTGTCGATCAACTTGGGGTTGATAAATTTACTGCCGTTGCCGCCGCTTGATGGAGGGCATATATTATATTATTTACTAGTAGCAGTGGCAGAGCCTTTGTCTGCTAGGTTTCTGAAATATGGTCTTTTTGTGGGCACAATTTTAGTAGTGATCCTGCTGTCTTTTACTGCTGTAAATGACATCTTAGTTTTGATGCGAGGTTAGTATATATTATATGTACATTCTTTTTATTTTTTTACTCTTATGGACTGCCTCCGCTGTTGCAGAGGAAATACATATCTCGGAAATTGAAGTCTCTGGAAATATTAACATTGCTAAAGATTTTATAATATCTAATCTGGGCTTTGCTCTGCCTGCTGACATGGGAGCGGAGGATATTGCTCTGCTAGCAGAAAAATTGTACAAGACTGAGCTGTTTGCGGGCATTGATATTGGCATAGATAACGGCACCATGAAGATTGATGTGATCGAGAATCCTGTGGTGAGAGAAATAAATTTTGTTGGCAACAAAAAGATAAAAAGGAAAGTTTTGCTTTCTGTTTTGCCGTTTAAGGCAAACGACGTGCTGACTGAAAGAGACTTGCATGAAAGCATCAATGCAATTGTTTTGCTTTATAACAGCAAAGGCAGGTTTGATACCATAGTTAAGCCCAGGACTATTGCGACTGCGAAGGATGGTGTGGTTGATGTGGTCTTTGAGATATCAGAAGCGAAGAAATTAAAAATCCGGAGGATTGATTTTTATGGAAATAATATTTTCAGCACAGATCAGCTCAGGGATGTTATCGGGGCGCGACCTAACTTGTGGCGCAGGATTTTTGGCAATAATATTTATCGAGAAGAGAAGTTGAGCTCAGATGCAGAAGCGCTGAAATATTTTTATGGAATGCATGGTTATGCCAATTTTAGCGTGATATCGATAGCAAAAGAGATATGTAAAGATGGGCTTTATGTTAGCTTTATTGTGGATGAAGGCAAGCTTTATAATTTCGGCAGGGTTAGCCTGCAAAGCGCCATAGAGCGAGTTGATGTGGATTATTTGCTTGCTAATTTGAGTGCTAGTGCAGGGGAGATATATAACCATAGGAAAGTTGATAATGATTTGCGCTTTATTAGGGAATATCTTTATGGGCTGGATTATGCATTTGCAGAGGTATTTCCCTATCATAGTTACAATGCCGATGACCATACTGTTGAGATTGAATATTTCATCTCTGCTGACATAAAGAACTATCTCAATAAAATCACCATTAGTGGCAATACTAGAACAGACGATGAGGTAATCAGAAGGGAGATGTTACTGTCAGAAGGCGATCCATATAGCGCCGGGGCTGCCGCGCGGTCACGTCGACGGATATCTAATTTAAACTTTTTTAGCAAAGTAGATTTTTTGCCCAAGAAAAGTGAGGAAGGAGTGGTGGATCTTGAAGTTAAAGTTGAGGAGAAAAAAACAGGGGAGTTTAATTTTGGATTTGGGATCTCTTCAAATGGCAATATTTCAGGCAATTTTTATATCAAAGAAAGAAATTTGTTTGGTAGGGGTCAGGAGGCGCTATTTTTCATTCAAAGAATGAGGAGAGGATACGATTTGGAGCTCGGCATGCGCGATCCTTATGTTTTTGGCAAGCGAATCTCGGGTGGATTTAACATATCCCTGGCAAATAGGGATTACCAAGAAGAGAGTTCATATAGCATGAACAGCGTGAGCGGCAGTGTATATACTGCCTATGGTATTAGCGAAAATCTGCGGGGCATCATCCGCTATTCTTACGGAGTCAGCGACATAAATAATGTGCCGGATGACGCATCTATTTACATTAAAGATCAGGCCGGTAAGAATATCACATCTTTGATTGGCTATGAGCTGAGCTATAATAAGCTGGACAGTGCCGTTGCTCCTTCTAGCGGTTATCTGCTGAGTTTTTCGCAAGGCCTAGCTGGATTGGGGGGGGATTCGAAATATATCAGCTCTGAATTTAGTGGGCGTTATTTTAATACCCTAGACATTAAAAACAATAAGCTAGGTGATATTATTTTGCAGACAAAATTCAAAACTGCTTATATTAGTAGTTATGATAATGCTCAGCTGAGAATCAATGAAAGATTTTTTGTCGGCAGCAATGAGGTGAGGGGTTTTGAGGTCGGGGGCATTGGCCCCAGAGATAGCGTCACTGGAGACGCGCTAGGGGCGAAATTTTATGCTGCATCCACCTGGCAGATCAGCAAACAGATTCGCTCTCTTTCGAGGTTTATGCCTTTCAAAGTATTTGCTTTTTTTGATGCAGGCACTGCATTTGGTATTGACAAAGACTACAGCAATATCTTAGATATTAGTTCTATACGTACTTCTGTGGGTTTTGGTGGAGTTGTAACGTCACCTATGGGACCTATGCGTGTTGATTTTGGTTTTCCTATATCACAGGAAGATTTTGATAAAACAAAAATTGTGAGGTTTGGTTTTGGACAAGAATTTTAATAATAATTTTTTCTGCTTTGTTGTTTGTTGTATCTTGTGCTTTTCTTATAGTGCTATCGCAGCTGAGAAATCAGGTATAATAGACGTGCAGAAAGTAATATCTGATTCTTTGGCTGTCAATGATGTGAACGGCCAGATTAATGCCGAGAATGATAAGTTGCAAGCACGTCTTGCTGAGGCGTCGACAGAATTTGAGGAGAAAAAGGCAAAGCTTCTTGAGCAGCAGGCTGTTTTATCTGAAGAGGCGTTTCAAAAGAAGGCTGCTGAGCTGCAGCAGAACTTTCAAGCCGTACGGGAAAGTGTGAGCAACCAGCTTATGCTTCTGGATGAATCTTATAGAAAGGCACTTGACCAAATCGCCGACATTACAATTAAAGTAATCAGCGATATAGCAAAAAGTCAAGACATTAAGTTGCTTTTTGCAAAGTTCTGTTTGCTATATTCGCAGGATGCACCAGACCTTTCGGGAGATGTGTTGCAGGAACTGAACAAAAAACTGAGCAAATTTCAGGTCGATTTTCAACATCTAGATAAGTAGATTTCTACTTTATGGAAAATTTTTATGGCAGATTTAGAAATACAGGATGTTTTGGAGATTCTTCCACATAGATATCCATTTTTGATGATAGATCGTGTATTTTTTGAGGATGAAAAAATGGTCGCGGTCAAAAATATAAGCTGCAATGAGCCTTTTTTTGTTGGTCATTTTCCGGGTGAGCCTATAATGCCTGGGGTATTGATCATTGAAGCTATGGCGCAGGCTGCTGCCATTTTTGCTTATAAATTTTTAGATGTAGACAGCAGCCGAAAATTGGTTGTTTTATCCAAGGTTGAGTCTGCAAAGTTCATTAAATCTGTGGTTCCAGGCGATCAGCTTTATTTATATACTGAAAAACTTGGTGCCAAGTTGAATTTCTTGAAATGTTGCTGTCGTGCCGAAGTTGATAAGAGCATAGCAGCAAGCGCAACTATTACTGCAGCCGTTGTTGACAGAAAGAGATAAATTTATACTTTTTTAAGTACTTAGTGATTTGCATAATGAGCCTAAACAAGCTACATGCTGAGATTAAATTATTTACCAAAAGTCATATCAGCAAGGCAGGGATGCTAGCTATTATCCGTGTGGCTAATGGGAATATGTCGCTTTCTGATCGCGATCTTCATAATAAGCTATTTAAGGAATTAAGCTCGAATATAAGTAAAAAGTTCCGCGCGGAAGTCAATGCTATAGCCGATTTATGCATATCTCTCATATTTGTTGATTCTTTTAATGATGCTAATTCTGCTCTTACAGAGATTTACCATAATGTTTATGACTTTTGTATGCTTTCTAGCCCGAATTCTATTGATCTCTGTCCTGCTGTTGGCGCTGCGCATTTCGATGGTGCTAATCAAGAAAACATGGCTGATAAGCTCATGTTGGCACTATTTATTGCTTCTGGTAAGGCCATAGATCGTTTTCAGTTATACTCTGAAGGTCTATTTGAGCTTCATAAAGAACATTTAGATAAAGCTCAGTGCCTTTATCGGTCTATTTCGCGCAATGACGTCAATTTTGTTTATCAGCCAATTATGGATGGTGATAGCCAGGTTTGCTCTTATGAAGTTTTGGCCAGGCTTCCGGCCATTGATGACTCCCAGGTAATTTATCCAAACGAGTTTATAAATATCGCGGAGTCTTTTGGTTTTATAAGCTTGCTAGATAAAAAAACGCTGGACTATACAATTCATAAGCTTTCAGAAAATCCTGGTCTGATTTTGAGCATCAATATATCTAATCTTAGCATACAAAGTGATTATTTTGTTGCATATCTCCAGGAAAAGCTCAGCAGCAATCCACATATTTCTGGGTGTTTAATTATTGAGATGACTGAGACAACTCAGCAGATTGATCATAGCCAGATCTGCCATTTTATTGATCTTGTGCATAGCGCTGGAGGAAAGATCGCAATAGATGACTTTGGTGTGGGATACACTTCTTGGAAGCAATTGAGGGATTTGTCGATAGATATAGTGAAAATTGATGGCAGTTTTATAAAGAATATTTTGCATGATGAACTAAGTGTTATGTTTGTTGAATCAGTAGTCAAAATCGCCAAATTCCTTGGAATTAAAATTGTGGCAGAATTTGTGGAAAATGAGGCAATTTATCGGTGCCTGCAAGAGATCGGTATTGATTATTTTCAGGGTTATTATTTTTCCAAAGGAGTCAGTGAAATTTAATTGATGCTGGCACTTAAAAAACTTTCTTTGGCTCATATCAAGCTAGCATTTCTTTCTTGTCGGCAAAAAGAGAAGCACAATTGCATATTGTGGCTGCCTGTTTTGGTTGGAATTGGAATAAACATATATTTTGCCACCGGACCAAAATACATTTGTCTTCTTGCTTCAGCAACCCTACTAAGCTTTTTGTTCAAACGAGCGCGTTATTTGTCATTTTGCCTATGCTTCATGCTCATCGGCTTCTTCGCTGTCGAGCTTAAGACCAGCAGACTTAAGCACGCTAGCCTCAAAAAAGAACTCTACTTGCCCAGTACGCTTGCCAAAGTTGAGGACATAGAGAATTTTAGTAAATACAAGCGTTTGTTGCTCTCCGGAATAAAAGAAAAAGACATCAAGTCGAAATATGTCCGTCTTGTTGCAAGAGGAAAGTTGGATCCTGATATTCAGCCGGGCGACATAATTTCCATATCTGCGGTGTTAAAACCCCCGCCTTTGCCGGCTATGCCATATGCGTATGATTTTGCCAGACATGCTTTCTTTGCAGAAATAGGAGCGATCGGATTTGTTGCCGGAGAGGTCAAGATCGTCCAAAAAGGAGAACACCTGGGAGTTTTGAAGTATATATCAAGATTAAGGCAAAATTTGAGTAATCATTTTATGGAAATTATGGGCCCAAAGGCAGGAGGCATTGCCGCAGCCCTGATCGTGGGAAAGCGTGAGGCAATAGATGATGATCTGCGCAATGCAATCAAAGATGCCGGCTTGGCACATCTTTTGGCTATCTCTGGCTTGCATATGAGCGTATTTGCTTGTTATGGCTTTCTTCTAATTCGTCTCTTGCTAGCTTGTTCAGAAAATATTGCGCTGCATTTTAACGCCAAAAAGATCGCTGCGGTTATTGCTATATTTTGTAGCTTTGTATATTTATTGATCTCCGGCGCCAGAATCGCTACCGTGCGTGCATTTCTGATGGCAAGCTGGTTTGCTCTAGGAGTGATTTTAGATCGCATCTCAATCAGCATGCGCTCGGTTGCGTTCGCAGCTTTTATAATATTAATAGTTTATCCAGAAAGTATTTCCAGACCCGGCTTCCAAATGTCTTTTGCAGCCGTGGTGTCGTTACTTTTTTATTATAATTATATAAGTGCCAGGAAGAGATATGTAATACGGGATGATAAACTTATTGATAAAATTATTGGTTATCTCAAAGATATTTTTTGGACCTCACTGCTAAGCAGTTTAGCAACCGGAGTTTACTGCGCATATCACTTTAATAATTTCTCAATCGCAGGAATTTTCTCGAATCTCTTTGCCATCCCTCTGTTTGCATTCTTTATTATGCCGGTTGGCATATTCGGGATCTGCTTCATGAAATTTCACGGCATCTTCTTGCTCCCGATGAAATGGGGCATAGATCGGCTAATTTGGATTGCGGAATTCTTTGCGCGCATGCCGTATGCCAGTATAAATGTCCATGAAATTTCTGACTTGTGTCTATGTGCAATTACCATGGGAGGTCTGTGGCTGTGCTTGTGGAGGAGCCGGCTCAGATTGCTCGGCATTCCTCTGATAATATTCGGCGTGTTATTGGGATGCTCTCATAAACTTCCCGACGTGCTGGTGAACGAAAAAATGGCAGCCGTGAGGCTGGAGGATAATAAGTTATATTTTCTGAAGAAAGCTAGATCGAATTTTACCAATAGAACTTGGTTGCAGCGCAGCGGACAGAAGGATTTTCTCTTTCTAAATAAGAATGATTATAATGATATGATCAGCTGCGATCAGGACGTTTGCGTCTATAGCAAAGGCGGCAGGAGCATTGCATTTGTTTATTCCGATGGCTGGTCGGACTGCGATGGCTTTGACCTGGTGATAAATTTAAATGACAGGCCAGGTTGCAGCAATTCCATCAACAAAAAAGATTTGTCAAATAATGGCGCTCATGCCATATACATTTCCGGTGCCGGACTGAAGCTCATCAGCGCAAGAGAGGGGCGCAGGAAGATCTGGTAAACTCTATAATTCTACTGGAATATTATTGACAAATATTGTAATTTAAATAGCAATATATTTTTCTTATTTGTCAATGAAAATTCCCATTTCTTGGTTGTATGAATATCTGGAGACCGATGTCAACATTGAAGGCATTGTGAATAAATTAACCGACATAGGGCTGGAAGTAGAAGAGGTTATCAACAATAGGAAAAAATATGATTGTTTCAAGGTGGCAGAAATTACAGCAACTGAGCCACACCCCAACGCTGATAGACTGAAAGTTTGCTCGGTTAATGACGGCCAGGAAATGTTGCAGATAGTCTGCGGTGCGCCCAACGCCAGAGCGGGAATCAAGGTGGTGCTCGCACAGGTTGGGGTGGTTATTCCTGCAAGCGGAATGAAAATAAAAAAAACTAAAATCAGGGGAGTGGAAAGCAATGGCATGCTCTGCTCTGCACATGAATTGCAGCTAGGAGACGACGCGGATGGAATTTTAGAGCTTGAAGCGGCAAAACTCAGCGATGACATATTGTCTGCGCTTGGACTAGAAGAATATGTGATAGACATCGCAATCACTCCTAACAGGGGAGATTGTCTGAGTATATACGGCATTGCCAGGGATTTAGCGGCAGCTGGAATTGGAAAATTGATCCCGATTGATATATCTGAGGTTAATGGATATTTCAAATCTCCTATAGGGATAAAAAACCTGGCTCCGGACAAAAGCAGGTTGTTTGTGGGTAGATATTTCCGTAGCACCCGCAACACCGAATCGCCAGAATGGCTTAAAAATCGACTAAAGAGTGTCGGCATTAACCCGATTTCTGCCCTGGTTGACATATCTAATTATGCCGCCGTTGCTCTTGGAAGACCCTCCCACATCTATGATGCTGATAAGTTGAGCGGTGACTTATGCATCACAACCGGCAAAAACGGTGATTTCAAGGCGCTCAATGGCCAAAAATATCAGATCATGCCAGCTGATATAATGATTGCCGACAATAGCTCCATTCATGCAGCTGCAGGCATTATAGGAGGTGAGGAGAGCAAATGCAGTGGCGACACGTCTAATATTTTTCTAGAAGTGGCATTATTTGATCATGCGAGCATTGCGCTAACTGGCAGAAGAATGGGTGTGCAGACAGAATCTCGTTACCGGTTTGAGCGCGGAGTTGATAATGATATTACTTTTGAGGCTTTACGCCTAATATCTGGCTTAATTATGCAAATCTGCGGTGGTGAGCCATCTGAGCCAGTTGTTGCTGGTGATGTCAGCACGCACAGGCGTGAAATAAATTTCAATCCGTCTTCAGTAAAGAAGTTAATCGGCATAGAACTGCAGGAAAGCGAGTCTATTTTGCTAAAGCTTGGTTTTGAGATAAGCAAACAAAAAGAAGGTTCTTGGCTGGTTTGTGTCCCTAGCTGGCGCAATGACGTCAGTATTGCTGCTGATTTGGTTGAAGAAATAATCAGAATTTATGGTTATGCTAATCTACCTAGCGCCAACTTATCCTGCGATGCCAATCTGCTGCCTGAGGAAGATCGGAGGAGCAGGATTGCTCATCAAGCACGTCATTTGCTAGCAAGCCGCGGCTTGAACGAGGTGATAACTTGGTCTTTTATGAGCAGCAAAACAGCAGAGGTTTTTGGCCTGGAAAGCCAGAACCTACGGCTACTGAACCCCATTAGCTCTGATCTTGACATGATGTGCCCCTCGATTATCCCTAACTTGTTAGACGCGGCACTGCGCAACTTCAGCCGCAAGCATGAAATAATTAAGTTATTTGAACTGGGCTCGATCTATGACCACGCAGATAGAGCGAACAAGGCCTGCATAGCCGCTGTAAGGGCAGGTAGGGCCTTTGGTCGCAATATTCATTTACCCGTCCGCGATGTAAATATATTTGACGTCAAGGCGGATGTTTTATCACTTTTTGAAAGCCTCAATCTGCCTAGCACACTTCCAATCAGAACGGAAAATCCGCCTAGCTATTATCACCCAGGCAAATTTGGTGCTTTTTATCTGGGCAAAACTTTGCTCGCTTATTTTGGGGAACTAAGGCTTGATTTGGGCCTGCCGGCTGTGGCGTTTGAGGTCTTTGTTGATAATATCCCTCATATTAAGACGAGGAGAAAAAAGAGGATTATCTCAAAATATCAGCCTGTTTCTCGGGATTTTTCTTTTATGTTGGACACCAAGATCACGGCCATGGATATTACTCGAATAGTTAACAAGATCGACAAAACGAACCTGATTCAGGATATAGAAATTTTTGATGTTTACCAAGGCAAAAATATACCGCATGGCAAGAAATCTGTAGCTCTTAATCTTATTCTGCAGGCAGCCGACCATACCTTAGCTAGCGAAGAGATAAATGAAGTTGGCGATGCTGTGGTAGATGCGGTTTGCAGCCATCTTGGCGGGGCGCTGCGCCTTGATTGCTAGCTAATGATATTATAATGTAATGTCATATTATTAGCTCCATTCCGTCATAGGCCGGCCTGACATTTTTAGGCAGCAAATCCTGCACTTCCTCATAATCTATCTCGTGGGCCATATGAGTCAGTATTGCCTGCTCTGGCTGGATTTCATTTATCCAATGTAGTGCTGATTCCAGGTTATTATGTGCATGAGAAGGCTTATATCTTAGGCAATTAATAATTAGAATCTTAATATTGCCTCTCAAATACTCCAGAGATTTTTCTGGGAGGAGATTCAGGTCAGTCGAATAAGCTACTTTGTTTACTATATATCCCGTACTCTTAATCTCACCGTGGATTTGCCCAAATGTCTGTATAGTCACGCCACCTATGGTAAACTCTGCATAATTCTCAATTTCATTTGCTTCTAAACAGCATTTTGACCAACTAGAATCATCTGGAGGAGTGAATACAAAAGGAGCTATATGTTTTAATATTGCCATGGTTTCTTTGCTGCCGTATATTGGAATCACCTTTTTGAGCGCTATATTAAAACAACGCAAGTCGGTTATTCCTGCACAGTGGTCTGAGTGAGCATGGGTGTATAGCACAGCATCAACCGGCTTAAATTCATATTGCAAGAGCTGGTGTCTTAAGTCAGGCCCGCTATCTATTAATATATTAACATTACCAGTCTCCATTAGAATCGATGAGCGCAACCTCTTGTTTTTCTCATTTTTAGATCCACAGACTTTGCAAGAACAACCCGGCACAGGCACTCCCATGGAAGAGCCGCACCCCAAAATAGTTATGCGCATTTTGCTCTGACTAACTCCACTGAAAGCAGTATATCAATTGCATTGCAAGCGTACAACTAATATCTATTGCAATATGTTTAAATAATCTAATAGAATGCAGGTAAAGCTAGTTTTGATGGCGGTGCAGATGCGGATATTATTTCTATCAATCTTATTATTTCTGTATAGTTGTGGTCCCTTTGATACAAATGAAAAAAAACTAGTTCCGCATATCCCGATTTACAACCCAGAAGGAGAAAAATTTGCGCGTGATCAGGAGTTTTATAAAGCTTATAATAAATATCAATCTCGCACACAGCAAAAGCCGCAGGACATAATCAATAATCTACATGAAGAATCTACCAAAGAGACAAAAAGCTCGTTTATAAATACTGATGGGATCGATTTAGCTGAACTGAAAGATGCAAAAATCATTGAATATGATCATTCATCAGATAACACACAGCACCCTAGCAAAAGAGCTAGTAACAAAGCTATTAAAGAATTCAAAAGAGCATCACAAGGCTTTTCTAATCTTTTGACTAAAGGATTAAACAGAATCAGCAGCAAAATTAATAGTGTACTTAACAAAAAACACAAAGCCCCAAATAAAAATCCGGAGCCAAATGATTCGAATAAAGATCTAGATCAAGCAACGAGCAACGAGCCTCCCGTGCAAAATTTCTTAGATGAGAATCATTCAGACAGCAATATGGATATTCCTGCAGATGAGCAAGAGCCTGATTTGTCATCGCTGATGAGTTTGCAATTAGAAGGGCAATCAGAAGAGATTTTGAGCAATGAACAGGAGGAAGAAACAGCAGAGGAAGAGATAGATACTATACAAGAATCCCCTCCGGATGATGATGTATTTTTGGAGGATGATGATTTGATTAAGCAGGACATTATAGGTCTTTTTGACAAGGATGAGGAATAAACTTAATGGCCGTAACTGATCGAATATTATCTTTTTATTGGAGCTTGTGACTAAAACAAACTTTAGTGAAGCAGGGCATCTTTCTTGACAAGGAAGCGGAGAAGATGAGCAAGAAATTATATAATTTATTAAAAAATTAGAGAGTTCAACCAGACAAGAGCTGAGTAGGTGCGCTATATAGGTAAGGATTTTAGGGAAGGGCTGTTAATTGCCGATGGTATAGCTGTCTAGGCTTGCTGAGTTTGCATGAAACATATTTATAACAGCAAGATCGGTGACAAGCATAAATAAATTTTATTTATGGAAATCTTGTATAATAGGGATAAAGCGTCAAAGCTTTGGAAATACCTAGGAT
This sequence comes from Rickettsiales bacterium, assembly GCA_014132315.1. Classification (GTDB taxonomy): domain Bacteria; phylum Pseudomonadota; class Alphaproteobacteria; order Rickettsiales; family BLZN01; genus BLZN01. The sequence continues at coordinate 50,728 of BLZN01000162.1, forward strand.
TTATAGCCAGGGCTCCTCTGTCTTGATAATTATCTAACATTGCTTGTTTTATTTATTAAATATTTAATATCCCGATTCATTGGGCCATCTCATTGGACATAAAAAATCTAAGAAAAATTTATTTATTTTATATGTTTTAATGTAGAATTTTTACCTAGCTGATAGCAAAATTACAGGGCCGATCCGTCTGCAACGGCAGTGAGATAAGATTAGCGACATCTATCTTGGTGATAAATTGCCCAATCATCAGATATCGAAAAGCATAAAAAATATAATTAAGACTTTTGGTATCCTGCAAGATTTATTCTCGAATTACTTTTTGGGCTATGGAAAAGACACAGGTCACGCCCTATTGAACCAGGCCGCCAGCTTAGGGAATATGCAATCAGCGTCAATGCTGCTATTATGCAAATTACAGTTAGATTGCTGAGCAACAGCTCTCTGGATTTTATAGAAGCTATGGAAGCCTATGATCATGTTGCTATAGTCTGAATCATTATAGCGATCTTGGGGTAAACTAAGAGTTGCAGACCAAGATTGCTCAAAAGTTTTAATTAAATTTTAGTTACTGATGTGGCAAAATGCCCAGCAGATTTCTGTAAAGCTGGTAAAAATATTTTTGGCATACTTATACTGCTGAAACTGCCCCGATATTATCCAAAATATGTTACAGAAATAACTATATAATATTTATATTAATAGAATATAATCCTGAATTTATTTTAAGTTATTTAAAAATAGCATATTAATATGTTTTAATAAATTTATTATTTAATCCTAAATATTTTTATTAACATAGAATTCTATATTAATATCAATACTTGGGCTAATGGTCAAACCAGGCATATGAACTAATTCAAGGAGAGTTCTAGTTATCAGCTTATTAAACGCTCAAGGCACGCTATCCTTGAAAATGCACCTCTGCGTTCATGGAAAATCTCGGATATTTCCTGTTTTGGATCTTGCATACCTCTTATCTCTTTCATTATTTTTTCCATGCTTTCTGTTACTGCCTTCCATGCTGATTCAGCGTTCGCAGCTTTATCAAGGGTAGTGCTATGCAGCATATAGCTACAGCTTTTTGTGATACTGGGAAATATAATGGGGTTTTTTCTTTTAAAAACCCCATTATATTCGTAGAATCGCGCTTCAGAGCACAGATTCTTTTTGTTTCTGCGCCAGAAGGCTCTGCTAGCGGTGTTATCCAAATGCCTCTCCGGCACGATAAAATTTTTCTAGCTTGGGCAATCCATCCTTGGGTTTTTTCATCATCCAGCGTTTTATCCGCCTCTATTCTTAACTTTTTTATAAGTTCTGCAGCAAACGGAAAATATCAATATGATATTCTGTGAAGCCTAGGATTCGCCCGGATTGGCCTTGTTTGCCCTTTTGTTTTACAAGTTGTTTGTGGTGGCATCTTTTACATCTTTCATATTGTTTTTTATTACATAAATAGCAACTTAATTAATTATAGATATAAATCTAATATATTATATTCTGCCTAGAGCAATTGCCATAAGCAGCAGCAGTCCTGCCAAAACGTTAAACTTGAATGCTTGCGCGCATTCCTCCGAATTATCTTCATTTAATTTATTAACCTGACGACCCAAAAACCACCAAACCACAAAGAGCAAAATATAGAATATATAGTTTAATTTTGCAACGATGCCAGCTATCAACCACATAATGCAGGCTAGATGATATAGATAAGATATTGTCTTTTTTGCTTTAAAAGTAATTGCGGTGGATTTCAAACCCAGCTTAATGTCATATTTTTTGTCTTGATAGCCATATATGGTGTCATATCCTATGGTCCATGCCGCAAAACCCAAATATGCACTGAGGATCGGCATGTTAACTTTTTCGATTATTGCGGTTCCGCCAATTATTGCTCCCAGGTTGAAGGTAAAGCCCAAAAAAACTTGCGGATAATCGGTGATCCTCTTCATGAGCGGATAAAGGCCAATGGGGATGATCGCCAGCAGGCCTATGGTTATTGTCAGCAGGTTAGTGGTGATCAATATGCCAACAGAGATACAGCCTAGGATTATCAACAGGAGGAGCGCCTGCATCACGGTTATTTTGCCGCTTGCCAGCGGCCTATCTTTGGTGCGCTCCACGAATTTGTCTATATCGAGATCCATGATATCATTGATTATGCAGCCGGCCGATCTTGCACTAAACGCACCGATGGTAAATTTGATTGCGATTAGGGCATCTGCATAGCCCCTCGCAACCAGCACGACGCCGCACAGGCAAGGTATCAGGAGAAGAAACGCCCCGGTCGGCTGATGTAGGCGCATCAATTTGATATAAGAGCTTAATTCCATATTTATTTTCATCAGTGGCAAAATTATATTATTATCTATTTACAGATAATTTTGAAATTTTTTATGCGAATTTTAAAGCCAGGGGGCTTTTTGGCAATATTTAGCCGGCTCATGCCTTATATACTGGGTGCAACCATATTATTTTTTGTCTTAGGGTTATATTTCGTTTTTTTTGCCTCCCCGGAGGATTATTATCAGGGTGATGCCGTAAGAATTATGTATATACATGTGCCGGCAGCCTGGATGGCGCTGGGGGTTTATGTGATTATGGCAGCGGCAAGTTTTAGCTATTTGGCCTGGCGCGCGCCATTGCTAGATTTGATCGCCTCAGCAGCAGCGCCGATAGGGGCAGTTTTCACCTTGATTTGCCTGGCCACTGGCAGCCTGTGGGGCAGGGCGGTTTGGGGCGCCTGGTGGGTCTGGGATGCAAGGCTAACCTCTATGCTAATTCTTTTTTTCTTTTACCTGAGCTATATTGTGTTTCGGGTGTCCCTGGGAGAAGGACAAAGGGCGTCAAAAGCCGCGGCGGTGCTTAATTTGGTTGGGCTGATAAACGTCCCAATTGTCAAATTCTCCGTGAATCTATGGGCCACTCTGCATCAGCCCGCGAGCATCCTGAGATCAAAGGGTATTGCTATTCACAGCTCTATGCTGGCGCCTTTATTCCTGATGTTTTGTGCTTTTTTGTGCTTTTTTTTTCTGCTGACTATGTTGCGTATTAAAATTTTAATTAATATGCGCAAGATTGAACGTATTCTATCTACTTGATATAAAGATTCTAAATATGGATATCTTGTGCTAACATGATTTGATGTGTTCATTAGTATATCTATTATGCAACCAAACAACCCATTGCACCTTGATTTAAAAATATTTGAGCTATTAATCTCTAAATTTTGCCATGATCTTGCAGGCGTAATAGGAGCTATAAACAATGGAGCAGAGATTTTGCAGGAGAATCATATCTCAAAACAGGTTGTTGATTTGGTGCTGGAAAGCTCAGAAGATGCCATTGGTAGATTAAAAATATTCAGAAAAGCCTATGCTAACAGCGATACCTTAACCCAAGAAGAGCTTGTGGCTTATAAGATTCAGATTGAGGATTATTTAAAGCGAAAGAATATAAATCTGCTTTGGCGTGTTGCGTTGCCAGATGGAGAGTCTCACGGCGCTACTATTAGCAAAATTTTATTTAATATGGCGATTTTTGCTGGTGATATATTGGCAAAAAATGGACATCTATCTCTGGCAATAGAGAGGGCAGGGCGCCAGGAAAATGCATTGCATTTTACGGCGATTTTTGCCGGTGAAAATATTAATGTTAGCGATGAGATATTGAATGCGATCATGGGCAATATCTCTGATTTAGGGAAACGCAACATACAGGCTTATTTTTTATATTTAATTGCGCAAAATATAGGTGCAAAATTTATTGTAAATAATGCCCCTGGAAAGCTGACTATTGAAGCATTTATCAGTCCATAATGCTTTTTTGCTTGCAAGCTTTATTTGATTTTTTATAATTGTGTATGTATTCATGGCGAAGTAGCTCAGCTGGTTAGAGCAGTGGAATCATAATCCACGTGTCGGGGGTTCAAATCCCTCCTTCGCTACTTTTGACCCTTATTTCTATCAAAAATTTTTCCTCTAAAGATTTTAATTAATTATTTAGTATTTTTATATATATTGATATATAGAATATTAATTAGTGGATTATAAATGCAGACAATCAGACAATCCGGCAAGTTGGCAAAAACAGTTATGGATTTTGTAAGAAGCACCACACCTAATAATGCTAGAATTCCGTCAGATATGCAAAACAAGCTACGCACAAAGTTTACCGAGCAACTCGAGAAAGCACAGAATGGGTCTCAGGCGCTGTCCGAAGAAGCCAAAAAGAGCGCAAAAGCTGCGGGACGAGCAGCGCGCAATGTCATAAAAGCTGAATTAAACCAATACAAAAATACTGTTAAAGATACGCTTACAACCAATCTGTCGACTGCGCTCAAAATTTCAGTAGGTTTTGGCGCATTTAAAGGGGCTATGAATTATAACACAGGGCATCGTAGTGAAGAGATAGAGTTGCTAAAAAAAGATTTAACACAATATTTAACAGACTATTTTTTGCAGATCGGGAAAGATCTAAAGCAAATATATGATAGTAATTATAAGAAAGAATTAGAAGGGCCACAAAACAAAGTTATTGGCAAGGGCAAAGGGTCTCAAGGGATTATTAGCGGACTTGGAGGAATGGCAAAAGCTCGAGAAGACGGCTCAATAAGCTTGAGTGACCAGGCGTTACTGGCTTTAAAAGCAGGCGCTATAACACTTACAGATACTCCTGCTTGGCTTGGCAAGGCGTCTTCTGAGATAGCACATGACGTTGCAAGCGCGCTTATCTCTGCTGCAATGTGTACAGAAGCAACTGCAGAAGAAAAGCCAGTTAGCAGCCATGTTGAAAAATTAGAGCAAAAATCACAAGCAGAGAATAGGGAAGGTACTCAATCTATAGAGAGATGACAGCTCCTTGATGTAAATCTACTGCTATGTACTTATATCAATATCTTGCAAAGCTTCGCTCCAAGGTTAACTACATTTTCTTTAAATATTGCTCTAATTTAATAATTACCTCGCTGATTTTGCTGGCCTCCTTGCCTCCGCCTTGGGCAAAATCCGGCTTCCCTCCTCCTTTACCGCCGACAATTTGATTAGCCATTGCAACCAGTTCCGCAGCATTGAGCTTCTCTCCCGCGATGTCTTTAGTTATAGCTATAATAAAGTTAACTGTTTTACCAAAGGTAGAAAACAATATTATTATGCTTGCAGTGGAGCGATTTCTGCGGTTTATCGCGGCAGTATGCAATTCTTTAATGCCAATATCCTTAAATACTTTACTAATTAATGTTATATCGCCAATCTTTTTGCCTTCAATGCCATTTATCTCCATTGACAAAACTTGCTGCTGCTGTGCTCTATTTTCCTTCTGCAGCTTGGAATATTTTTCCTCCAGCGATTTTTTATCATTGCTTAGCGCCAAAATCTGATTCCTGAGATATGTCAGAGCATTCTGGCCGGTTAATGCCTCTATCCTCTTGATTCCTGAAGCAATGGTCTCACAAGAAATAATCTTGAACAAACCAATATCACCCGTGCGCCCCACGTGAGTACCGCCACAGAGCTCAAGAGAAAAATTATCATTGCCCATAGCCACTACGCGCACCTCATCGCCATATTTCTCGCCAAAAAGCGATAGTGCGCCCTGCCTGATTGCAGCATCCTTGGATTTTATTTCAGTAATAGCCCGTGCATTTTCCCTGATTATCTGGTTTGCTCGATCTTCTATATTTTCGGTCTCTTCCCGGCTGAGCAGCTTGGCATGACTGAAATCAAAGCGCAGATATTCCTCCGCCACCAGCGAACCTTTTTGGGTAACGTGATCGCCCAGAATTTCTCTCAAAGCTGCGTGCAGCAGGTGAGTAGCTGAGTGATTAGCCTTTAATTTTTCACGCCTCGTGAGGTCGACTTTGGCGATAACTTTTTCCCCGCTAATTATTTGCCGCTTTGCCTGCACATGATGCAAATATATATTATTTTCTGTTTTTTGAACGTCGGTAACTACTGCCAGCACCTGATTATTCTCATTGAGCAGCTCCCCCTGATCTGCCAATTGCCCCCCTGATTCAGCATAAAATGGAGTTTTGTCAAGGACAGCTATTTTTGTATCTATAAATCCAGGGTCCGCTACGCCATGCATTATCTCAGTAATCTGACATCTTGTTTCCGTCTGAGTATATCCGACAAAAACGGTTGGGTTACAGGCAATGCGCGGCAAAA
>BLZN01000163.1 GCA_014132315.1 Rickettsiales bacterium
ATTGTGGTACGGCTCCTCCTCGGATTGACTGCCACAAAGATTTATCTATAATGTGACTGTCCTGCATCTTCTTGGCGTTCCTCGACTACTTTTTTTAATGCGCTTATCTCATTCGGATATTGTTCATTAAGGTAATTATCTATATGTTCTTTTAGCGCTCCCAATTTCGATGCTACAGCTTTGTCACCTTTGTTTGTCATATAGTAGTTCTCAGTTAGCACAGTCTGTTCCTTAAAAAGATGCAAAGTAGCCGCAGCAAGAACCCTAGAAGCATCTGGCTGTTGCTGATATTGCATAGGCTTCGCTGCCGCCTCTTCCACTGCTTTGCGCAGGTAATCGAAATACTCCCCACTTTGCATAGTGTGCACAGGAATATTGATCATATTAGTATTAAATAGCCTTGTATTATTATTAAATTCTTTTACAAAATTTCTTATATGCTCCGGAACGTAATGCTTTTTTGGATGGCATATAAGAAGAATTGGCCACGTCCCGAAATCTCTTTTAACAAGAATTTCTGCTTTTATATTATCAAGGGCGTCTGAGAGTATTAATTTGTTCGAGCGCCCATTATCTCTTTCTCGTGATCCATCTGTTTTATCAGGAGCTCTGATTCCAATAGTGCCGGGAGAACTACGCTGCGCAGCGATGGGACGAGAAAGAGGCAAATCCTTTATTATTGGGCTTTGCTGCGTGACATCTTTTTTGCATTTCTTTTCTAGTGCTTCTTGTGCTTTCTCTGAAAGCTCTTGATAAACGTCTTTTGCAGCTACAGTGAGGTTGGCCTGCTGTGCTTCTGTCATCTCCTTCTGACGCTTCGCAACAAGCCCTGCATTATATGTTTCTACCTGTTGCTCTGGATTAAGTTTCTTCAGCTCATCAATAAAGGCTCGGAGTGCTTCTGGTTCGCCGTCTAAATTAAACGCTTCATGAACAAGAGATTGCTTTTCCTCACCAATGATGCCATGCGCTATCTCATGCGCCTTCCTACCAGATAACATAACTTTTAACCGATATGTCCCCTTTTCTTCACCTTCTACTATCTTTGTCTTTATTTTCAAGTCTGATATACCTCTGAGCTTGTCCATGATCCAGTAGAAAAGTTTCGTAAGGACGGATTGCATAC
>BLZN01000164.1 GCA_014132315.1 Rickettsiales bacterium
ATTGTGGTACGGCTCCTCCTCGGATTGACTGCCACAAAGATTTATCTATAATGTGGCTGTCCTGCATCTTTTAGGGCTTTTTTCTCGAGTTCTTTTGTTAATAATTCCATCTCATTCTGATATTCTTTATTAAGGTGCTCACCTATATAGTTTTTTATCTCTTGCGCTTTTAATCCTTCAGCCTTGTTACCTGCTTCTTCCATTGTTTTCTCAGTGTCCCCAGCTGCTTCCATACAAAGATGCAAAACAGCCACACCAAAAGCCCTACAAGATTCTAGATTGGTCTCATATGTCGGAGAATTTATTTTACCATCCACTATGTCGCACACTGCCTGGGCATATTCCCTACTTTCAACAGTGGCCCCAAGAAGCTCTTCCATTTTATCATGAAGATCTTTTATACCATCATTAAGTTCTTGCATAAATTCTTTTAGACTCCCCAGAACTTTATTATTTGAATTGTCTAGAGAAAACTTTGGACATCCATTGCGAACGGCTTCAGTATTTAATTTTACAGCTATAGAATTAAGGGCTTTTGAGCAATTAATTTGTTTCAATAAACTAATATTTACAGAAGGTGTTAAATTCAACCCCTCTCTTTTTTGTGTTCTATATTTGCCATGAGGAGTTTGTCTTGCACTATTGATGAGAGAAGAACGCGGCGCAGGGACAGGACGAAGAGAAGAAAAACGACGCGGCGCAGGGACAGGATGCTTAAGAGAAGGAGAAGGCAAATCCTTTATTAGGCCTTGCGGCTGCACATCTTTAGTATATTGTTCTTTGTTTGCCAAAAAATTCTGAGCATCAGCATCAGCCACCACTTTTTTATTTTCTAGAAAAAAATTATATAATTCTTTAACTATTGCATTCACTATTCTATCATGCTCCGATTCCCGAGTTACTAATTTAGATCCTTCATCAAGACTTGCAAAGAGACCAAAGTCTCTTTGCTGTCTATTTTTAAGGAACTTTCTATCCTCGCTAGGTTTTTTTGCCTTCTGTTCAAGATCTGCTGCTTCCTGAGTAACTCTCTCTAGCACTTTTGCCGCTATTTCTTCTCGTTTTTCATCGACAAGACAGAAGATTTGCATTTGATTAGGTGCTTGCCAAATATCATGACTTGTACGCAGCCCCACATTTACATCAGTTACTGCTGTGACCAGCTTCTTTATATTTGCTTTTCTTATATCTTCTCTTTGTTGTGAAGGCATTGCCGGATTATTCTCTGTTGTTCTTGCCGGATTCACCTTTTTTTCCCTCTCTGGTGTTATTTCCTGAGGCGGCCGCAAAATCACATCAGGTTTTTTGGGCCTTGCCCCGCCAATTGCTCCCGCATCTCTGGTCGCTCCCGATAGCCTTGTTGCTTCGGTGTTAGAAGCGGGGTCTTTATACACACCAAAACCTTTAGCAACTTCTGCGTATTCTGTTGCAGTTTTCTTTAATAATTCTTCAAACTTTTCATCAAATTCCATTGCTATTATCTTTCTAGATATATACATAAACTTATCTATACTATTACCAACAGCATCTTCTTTTGCTTTTATTAGTTCTTTTATTTTTTCGTTTACTGTAAGAATATTTTTCTGTTCATAATCAGCAAATTCCTCTTCTATTTCTTTTCTTTCGTCGTTTTCTTCAAAAAAATTATTCTTAGGCAGCAGTTCAAAAAAATTTTTTATTTTGTTACGAATATCATTCGTCAGCTTTTCTCTCACTGCCTCTTTGAGTCTTCTTATTACTATTTCTTTAAATCCTTCGCTTATTGGCATTTCTTTACCTCATATCATTAATTTATTATTATTTTAAACATATTCATTTAATAAGAAGTTAAAATACAGAGCCGAAAATTAAGAAAGCTCGGAGAATAAATCAGAGCACTGGTGGGCCTGGGAGGACTTGAACCTCCGACCTCACGCTTATCAGGCGTGTACTCTAACCAGCTGAGCTACAGACCCTCTCTATGAAGAGATAATAATGCGGCATTTTGGCTGAGATGTCAATTTGGCTGATTTGCAGATCTTTGCCTAGTTTGGGCCACCACCCGATTTAGCTAACTAGCAAAGGTCTGCTCTCTAGAGCTTAGCTTTCTAATAAGATTAGAGTCTGTCTCTATCCAGATCTACATTTAGAGCCGGCAGTGCAGAAGCCCGATTTCTTAGTGCCGCAATAGATTCTTTCTTCTTGTTCATTCCAATATTTTTCAATTTTTTCAATCTCTGCTGATAAATTATCATTGATAAAACTCTTTATCTCCGATATGTGATTTTCTATATCTTGTTGCTTTGGGCGTACCCTGGCCTTTGCATCTTCCATGGATCTCGTGTTTTTCGCGCCTCTGCACTCAATCCCAGTGCCATCTGTAGTTTTTAGCTCTCTCGGATTATCTTTTACCCTCTCAAGGCTTTCTATATTTTTCTTGAGAATAATTGCCAGGTAAATCTTTTGAGATGCAGTAAGTTCCTGAACTTTTACGTACTCAAAATTTTGATATTCTACTTCAAATCTAACAAGATCCAAGTACTCCTTCTTCTTAGTCCTTGTTTTAAAATTTCTTTCTAGAAGCTTCTCTGGATAATCGATTGTAGATTTGTGCTGCTCGCAAGTTGAATTTTCTGGAGATTTAGAATCAATATTGAAGCCCCATCGAAACTCATGCTCTTTTACATTTGTTACATGGCTTCTAGGATATTCGTAAGTATCTTCTGTGCCCTTTTTCTTATAAGGGCAGATGCAAAATACTTCCAGCTTTATTGTTAAATCTTGAAATGTGCCATATACTGCTTTAAATATTTCATAATCAGCTGTTGATGCTGCACAATCTTGTATGTGCGTTGAAGCAAGATTCTGCGCTGCAGTCCCTGTTAAAGATTTTTCTAGCTTACGTTTTATAGCAGTCACTTTATCTACAATCTTTCTTTCTGGGTATCCATTAGGATGCAAACTTCTCAGCTGCGTTACTATTGAATCTTCTGCTGCCTCTAAAGGACTTTGTTTTAATTTATCCACTGCAATATTGTTTATGGCTTTGGGGATTATTTTTTGTTGATTTATTGCCTGCGTCCGCTTTATTTCTTCCCAATCATCTTCTGACAATTCATCTTCCGGAACATTTTTCAGAGCATCGAGGAATAGAAAGTAAGATTGTTCTATTTTTTCCTGTAATGTTGGCACATTTGGCTCAAATATTAAATATATTATGTATCTTATCATAAATGATCCTTAATTAAAAGATAAAATTATCTTATTTGACATACCAAGCAGAGCTCCTTACAATTCTTTTGAAGATTTTAATCAAAATTTAAGCTAATGCGCAGCATATTGAGTATCAATGATCTCAGCGGAGATGAAATAAATTATATTCTTGATTTTGCAAGACATTTTTTGGCGGATAAGACATCAAAGCAGCTATCAGATAAGCTTTTAATAAATTTATTTTTTGAATATTCTACCAGAACTTCTTCTTCTTTTGAAATCGCAGCCAAGAAGCTCGGTATCCAGGTGCTTAATATCAATGTGGCTGATTCAGCGATGAAAAAAGGTGAGACTGCCATAGACACTGTAAAAACCCTGGGTGCTCTCGGCCCTGATTTTATGGTGATTCGCCATAGCGAGAGCGGCGGCGTGAGATGGCTGGCAAAATATGCAAATTGCTCGGTAATCAATGCTGGCGATGGCAGCACTGAACATCCGACCCAGGCGCTGCTGGATGCTTTTACTATCTTGCAGGTAAAGCAGAGCCTGAAGGGCTTGAAAATAGTGATCTGCGGAGACGTTCTGCACAGCAGGGTGGCGCGCTCTGATATTATGCTATTTGAGCGCTTAGGAGCGGAAGTTTGTTTGGTTGCCCCGCCGCCGTTTGCCCTTAAACAAGTTAAAACCTATCGCAGCATGGAAGAAGGTCTTGAGAGGGCTGACGTTGTGATAATGCTCAGGCTGCAGAGGGAGAGGATCAGCAATCTTTGTCTGCCTGCGGAATATTCGCAGCTTTATGGCTTAAATAAGGATAAGTTAAAATACGCAAAACCTGATGTGATGGTGATGCACCCTGGGCCTGTTGGAGCTGAGATTTCTGCGGATATTGCGGGTGATTTTGAGGGTAATTTTATTTTAGAGCAGGTGAAAAATGGTGTGGCGGTGCGTAGCGGACTCATTTCTCTTCTTGCTTCTGCTTGAAGCAAGCGACTTCAAGATACAGGGCTCTCTTTGTCGCTCGCCCCAGCTAGATTAATTAGCCAGTCTGTTAGATAAAGATTCTTATGCTCTAATTTATCTCCCTCTCCCTCCGGGTTCTCCTTTTTCATTACTAAGCTTTTCTATCAAATTCTTTGTCCTTTGCTCGCGCTCTTGATTTTCAATCTCCATTTCTCGAGACTCTTTCATATCGCGCCCTATTTTTGTTATATCAGGTTGAGCATGAATAGGATAGTTTGCCTCCTTGGCCTCACGTAAAATTTTCCTCTCCTCAAAAGCACTCTTATCGTATCCAGGAGGAAGAAATGATAGCTCCTTGTCTTTTAATACTCCTTTAGGTAAGTCTATTGCCTTTGATAAAGTGACCTCTGTAAGCTCATGAAGGTCCTGAGGATTTGTTTCTGCCCCGGATCTCTCTATCTCTTTGACTTCTTCTTGAAAATATTTTCCAGTGATTTCTTCAAGTATCCCAGTGAGATTAGTTAATATTGGTAATGAATCCTTTGATAACTTATAATTTCGCATCCCTCCTTTCTCTTCTAGCCATAATGCCTTATGCTCCACTGTATCCTTGAGGTGCTTTATAATTTTGTGCAATAAGGCTGCATAACAGGTCCTTTCATCCGGATTTAAATCTTTAAATACTTTCTTTATCTTTTCTTCTGGAATGTTGTGTAGTCCAGGAGGATCTGTCGGATCCATACCTTTGTAGAACCTTATAGGATTAGTTATACCAACATTTTTGGCAGTCAAATGGGGAAGACTTCCATCAGGCAATGTTTTGTTGATTGTATCAAGCAATAATTTGTGTGCTTGCTCATACGAATCTTTTGTCTCGAATTCTGCTTCATCTATAGTCAAATCCCACATCAAAGGTCCCTAACTTGATGAGTACACGCCATATTCAATTTCCATACCTGATTGAAACAATTCCTCTTTTGCAGCTCCGATTTTTATGGAATTCACTAATGATCTTAATTGTTCCTTGGGCATTTGCTTCTCCTTCTTTATTAATCTAAAATATATTATACACTTTAGAATTTAAAAATACTTTAAAAGTTAGTAATTCTACTTAATTTTTCTTAAAATTCCAGATCGCTTATTTTGGCAGCTATTACAAAATCATTATTATGTAGGCCTTTTATGGTATGGGTATGCAAAGTTACCATGGCATATTTATTACCAAAAGTGACGTCAGAGTAATGCTCCTCTTCTGCGCTGATCTCAATAACTTGCTTTACGAAGCTAGCCGCGTCGCTGTAGCTTGGGAACTTGAAGAAGCGGTGCAAAAGCAAAGGATTTTCATTGATTATATGCCAACCTGGGATTTGTTTTAGCATTTCTTCTGCCTCTTGCAGTTTGAACGGCTTGGTGTCTGGGCTGCAGGGCATGCAATGTTGCTTTTTAAGTTCCATCAATTTTAGATTTAACGTTTATTATCTATATAATAAAATATTCTTCTGAATATAAAGTAAAAATGATTTGCTGGTTTAGATGAGGCTTATTATAATAAAATCAAATCTCCACTTATTTTAAGTAGTCATGGCTGAAGAAAAAAGCAAGCCCGCTATCCCTATTTTTAAGATATGCTTGTTCATATTTTCCCTATTTAATCTGGCTTGCATAGTCATGATATTTTGCTATCTGCTGATTATATCTCCCAAACAGCAGACCCAAATTGCGAGTGATTTGCTGAATTCTAGCTTCTTGGCTGATAAATTTCAGTCGCTGGAAAGCAGGGTGGAGACTTTGAAGCAGGATACCTTGGACGAGGCAAAATCCATGATCAGCAAGATGCAGGATGATGCTGTGGGGATTTTTTTGGAGAAAGTGCGTAAGTTTAAGTCGGATCGGGAAGCATATCTGGATAAGGCTCTGCTTGCTTTGTATAACATCAAAAAGCGCCTTTATCAGGGAATCTCTTATAATGATTTGCTCTTTAACATCAAAAATTATTACGATTCTGATGCTAATGAAAAGACACAGAATGCATTGATTCTGCTGAGCAAGCATTCTCATAGCGGTGTTAGTTCTTTTTATGAATTGCAGAGGAAGCTGCCCAGCATTTTGGCTGAGAACAAGGTGGGCAATGCCATTCTGTCTGAGTTTATTTCGGTGGAAAATAAAGAAAGCCTAGTATCAGAGGAAGTTCTGGCAAGGCTTAGGGAGCTTGTGCTTTTAAGTGAACTGGATAGTGCCATTGATGCGATCAATAATCTCCCGCAGCAGCATTTTTTCACTTCCTGGCTCAAAGAGGCAAAAACTGTAGCTGCCGTGCACTGTGCCTTGGATGAGATATTCAAAGATCTGAAAGATGAGGTGATGAGAGGTGACTAGGTTTTTGAGCCTATTTTTTTTAATTGCTGCCTTCCTAGGCCTTGCTTATACGGGCCATGGCGGCCTGATGGAAATGGAATGGCTGAATTACAGAGTTAGGACCTCTGTTGCTTTTTGCCTGGCGTTGTTAATATCATCCCTGGTTATTGTTGAGGCAATAATGCAGTGCCTTGCTTGGCTAGTTGGTCTGCCTAAGGCAATAAAAAAGAAGCTACAGGACGGCAGATACGAATGTGGCTTGATGTGTCTCAATCAGGCTTTTTTGGGCATCTTTGCCGGAGAGCCAGATGAGGCGCTTAAATTTGCCAATAAAGCATATAGCCGCATCGGCGCGGTTGGTTCAGTGAAGCTAATTCAGGCACATGCCTACAGGCTGGCCGGGAAAATGGACGAAGCAAGGAGGGTTTTTGGCGAGATATTAGACAGCAGCGAAACCAGGCTGGCCGGGATGCGAGGTTTAATTATGCTGGATACAAGAGCAGGTAGGATTGCAGAATCTGCTAGCTTGATCGAGCGTGCAGCCGACATTTCTGGCAATTTTGAATGGATTGTGAGCATCAAAACCAAGCTATATCTGGCACAGCAAAACTGGCCAAAAGTTTTAGAGATTTTAGAAGAGGCAAAAGGGCGCGGGGTTGTGTCTCTGGATGTTAAGCGTCATCTCGGGCTTGTTTATTGCATCTTGGCCAGGCAGGCCCTGCAGGATCAGGACAGGATAAAGGCGCTTGATTTGATGAAAAAATCTTATAAATTTTTGCCGAGTGAGCTTGGTATTGTGCTTGTTTATTCTGAGATTTTATATATCAATGACAAAAAAAACAAAGCGTTTTCCCTGCTCCAGGAGCTATATAGCTATGCTCCGCATTTTAGCATTGCTAAAAAATACGTTGATTTTTGTCTTGGCTTTAAAGATGCATTGTCGAGGGCTGAGAAGCTTTTGTCTCTGCAGCCTAACCACCCAATAAGCCATTTTGCTGTTGCTAGATGTGCAGTAAAGCTAAATAACTATAAATACGCTGAGGTGCACGCCCAGCGAGCAAAAGAAAAAATGCCAAATCCTGGTGTATTTTTGTTGCTAGCTGAGGTTAAATTATTTACTAGTAAAAACCTGAATGATGCAAAATCTTTGCTAAGACAAGCTTTGGAATCACCATATGATGCTAGCTGGCATTGCATGAGTTGCGGAGCTTATCATAAATTCTGGTCTCCCTTGTGCTCTGGGTGCGGTGATATTGACAAAGTATCCTGGTTCGACTCCTCCGCTCAAGACGCTATCAAGGCAAGAAAGAGCCCCTAGATGTTTCCTTCTATGAGCGTTGCTAGAGCCGCCTTATTATTAGCCTGGGCCGTAGTAGCTTGTGCGCGGTTCTGGTGGCTTCTCCTCATGCTCTTGGGGTACCTTCTTAGTAGCAGTGCTTGCATTAGAGCAAACTGTTGCAGGTCTGTTCTCTGCGATGTCAGGTCTGTTCTCTGCGATGCCGAATGGCAGATCAGCTGTTGCAGATTGCTCCTCAGCTGCTGCTGTCTTTTGGTCTTCGGGGTACAAATTTTCTTGTATTTTTTTGTCGTATGCCTGGATAAGCTTTTCTATCTCATTGACCCTAATGATAAGAGCTTGCTGCATTCCTGGAGTATTTTGGAATACTTGAGAAGCTGTGCTTGCTATTATGGTGTTCCTCTGCGCCATGGTGGTCGTTATTATTTTGCCTTGTTCTTCCGCATCTATATCGACTTTATTTGGCGGAAGCGAGCTTGCATCGATTTTTGTTTTCTTTAAGCGCTCTATTACAAACTCTAATTGGGTTACTAACATTTTGTTGAATCTATAGTTCCGTCTGTCCTTGAGCTCTTCGGTCTTTGCTTCCTGTTCGTTCATTTTACGCCTTACTTCTGGCTTGGGTTCTACGCTTCCTGTACTTTGCCCTAGTCTAGTAATGTTAGATTCTAAGCGTGTTATCCATGGACTTATTTTATCGGAGCAATCATATCCTAAGTCTTTTATCCTATCATGCACTTCTGTGTCTGACTTCATTAGCTCTTCTAGCTCCTTATGGGACTTTTTCATGATTTCTCTGCACAATCTCTCTTTAAGATCTTGAGACACTTCCGCTTCTGCAGTCATCAGATCTACTATCGGTGTTATAGATTGCATCATGGCTGATTTGCTTTCTGCTTCCTCAGTTCCTGCAATAGCTTGTTTCCTAGTTTTTTTACCCTTACCTTTTTTCCTTTTTGGCACTGCTGCTCTCTTGTATGTTGCGGTCACCTTTATAATAATATATAGATTATTAAAATAATAACAACGCTATTTGTATATTATTCTTTTGCTTGGATCTGTGATTAGTGATTCAGTTGAAATCTGATTTAATGCATCATCGAAGGCCCATTGTTTTTCCCAGGCACATTTTTCCCTGCTCCTAGTCTGCCTGATCTTATCGCATCCGTTAGCTCTTTAGCGCAACTCTCTTCATACCACTTATTTTCTTTTTCAAGTTTATTCTTGACTAGGGCAATAAGTTCCTCAGATAATCTAAACATACTAACCTCCTTACTTACGTCATCATTTATTAAATTAAGAACAGCAAGGCGCATCATCCTCTCCCCTAAATCAATTTCTTCTTCAGCAAACATTTCTTCAATTTTAGTTTTTTTTATAGGTATATCAATTCTACTTAGCGTATTTATACCTCGTAGAAATCGAACTCCATTTTTTATAAGGTCTCTAAAAATATGATCCTTTTTAGGGCCTCCTCTGATGCTGAGCCGTGTGTACTCGAACTCCTCGGGATTAGCATTAGAAGCTTTTATGCCGAGGAGCGTAAAAGAAACTATGCAATCATATTCGATATTTTGATCTGTGCGATATCTAGCGCAGTTAAGATTCTTTGCGTAGTATGTTTTGACGTCATTCATAACTTTATAAGCGCGCAACATTGTGCTTGATGCCTCATAGAGTATCCTTGAAGTCAACGCAAGATTAACACAGTCTTTTGCAGGTAAATGAGATACTATCATTTCTTTTATCTCAGTTGGAAGAGTGTCCATCGTCAACAAACGATGTACCCGCCTCTCTGTTAGTTCCTCAGTGGGCCGCTTCATACTTATTCTTTTGCCTTTTGGCATGTTTCTTGAATTCTAAATTTATTATTTATATAATATAAAAAATTATACAAAATAACAAGTACTTAACTTATATATTATTCTTTTGCCTGAGTCTGTAACCAGTGATTCGGTAATAATTTTACCTGATGTTTTTCTTATGCCTTTTAGCAGTGCTCCATCGGTAACTCCAGCGGCAACAAATATGCTGTCTTCTCCCACCATGTCTTTAGGATTATATTTGGCTTTTATATCTTTTATGTTCATTAGCCTGGCTCGCTCTATTTCCTGGTCTGAGCTGAAGATTAGCCTGCATTGTAGCTGTCCCCCGATTGCCTTCATTGCAGCGGCAGCAAGCACTCCTTCTGGTGCGCCGCCTATCCCTATATAGATATCTGCATCGCCATATGCCACCTCCAATATGGCGCTGATATCGCCATCCTTGATCAGCTTTATGCGCACACCCAGCTTTCTCAGGCTGCTGATTAATTCTTGGTGCCTCGGGCGATCTAGGATGATGGCTTTAAGGTCTTGGGTATTGCATTTTTTTGCTTTGGCAAGATTTTTGAGGTTGGTTACAGAATCTTCATCCAGATCCACTATGTTTTCAGGCAGGTCCTTGCCAATCGCAATTTTTTCCATATAGATGTCCGGAGCATGCAGCATTTTCCCTGCAGGGGCAGCGGCTATGACCGAGAGTGCCCCTTCTGCATAGTTTGCACAGATGCTGGTGCCTTCAAGAGGATCCAGCGCAATGTCTATCTTCTCTCCCTTTCCTGTCCCGACTTTTTCTCCGATATATAGCATTGGGGCTTTGTCTCGCTCGCCTTCACCTATTTTGATTTCCCCGTCCATGTCTATTTCATTTAAGTATTTGCGCATGGCACTGACCGCGGCCCGGTCAGCTGCTTCGTTGTCTCCGAGTCCGGCCTGCATGCTGGCAGCAGCTGCGGCAAAAGACGCGGTCTTGACTAAATCCAATATTAATTTTTCTGTCATATTTTTGAGGCTTCTGTAACTAGATTTTTTAATCTATCATGTTGTTATAAAATTTTGAAGGCGGCTTATGCATGACATCAAGTTTATTCGGAATAATCCTGAGGCATTCGATGATGCGATGCGCAAAAGAGGGGTTGATCGTTCATTTGTAAAGGAGATAGCTGACCTGGATGCCAAAAGGAGAGAGGCAATCACCAGGATGCAGCAGCTGCAGAGCAGGTGCAGAGAAATTAATGATTTGATGAAGATTGCCATCGGTGTGACCACCGGGAGCGCTGCAGTTTCAATTCTCAAAAAGAATACTTATTTAGTACTTTTCGGTTTGGCAGTTGGCTGCACTGCTCATGCGCTAAAAGAGAAAAAAAAGGATATAGAATATGAGATAAAGGAGACTCGAGATAATATCCAGAAGCTTGAGCAGGATATTCAGGTATATCTCCGGGATATTGAGAAAGAGCTGCTGCGGTGGCTGCCGAACCTGCCGGCTGAGGATGTGCCTGAAGGCGATGATGAAGGTGCCAATGAAGAGCGCCTCAGGTGGTGGCCTGATCTTGATAGCGGCTCTAGTAAGTACAGAAAATCTGGCTTTAGCCCCAAGCCGCATTATGAAGTTTGTGGGCCTTTGATTGATTTTAAGCAGACTGCAAAGATTTCTGGCTCCCGATTCTCGACTTTAAAGGGCGATCTGGCTTTGCTGGAGCGGGCTTTGTGCAACTTCATGCTTGATAAACACATTCAGAATGCTGAATATAAATTCAGCTATATTTCCCCGCCTTTGCTGGTTAAAGACAGTGCTATGTATGGGGTTGGTCAGCTACCGAAATTTGCCGATGATTCTTATTCGGTCGGCGACGGTATGCGTCTAATCCCTACTGCGGAGGCTGCCTTGGTTAATTTGGCAGCAGATCAGATTCTCGAATATAAATCATTGCCCCTGCGTTTTGTTGCTTGCACGCCTTGTTTTCGCAGGGAGGCAGGCAGCGCAGGCCGTGATACTCGCGGAATTATAAGGCAACATCAGTTTACCAAAGTAGAGCTTGTCAGCATAGTTGCGCAGGAGCAGTCTGCTGATGAACTTGAGATCATAACTCGTGCAGCAGAATCTGTGCTGGAGGCACTTGAGTTGCCTTACAGACGTGTGTTGCTTTGCAGCGGAGATATGGGCTTTGCAGCCGGCAAGACTTACGATTTGGAGGTTTGGATGCCCTCGCAGAATTGCTATAGGGAGATATCCAGCTGCTCTAATTGCCTTGATTTCCAGGCAAGGAGAATGAAGGCTCGTTATCGCCTGGACGGCAAAAACTATTTTGTCCATACACTGAATGGCTCCGCCCTAGCAGTGGGCAGGACTTTGGCTGCTATTTTGGAGAACTATCAGAACGAAGATGGCTCAATTACTATTCCTAAGTCTGTTGTGCAATATATGGATGGCAAAAATAAAATTGAAGTATAAGCTGTAAAGTGTTGATTTATTAAAAATTAAACTATATAATAATAATTCAATAACTATATAATTAATAATATGTTTAGAAACAATCGATCAGCACCTTTGACTAAACTAACAGATTTAGATCAAAGTAAAGCTCACAGTGATCCGCAAGAACTACCAATGAAAGTTAAAGTACTTTTTAAGGGTATAGGAATATATATTATAGAAATTTTACCTAAAGCGCAAGATTACAAAGATATTCCAGCAGTACCAACTAAAGAATATTCAATTCGGCTCTGCGATACTGAATTAACAAGAAAATTGTCAAGAGCACAAGCTTTAGCAGAATCAGCAATAGCTTTAGCAGAATCAGCAATGTTTAGTAATCCAGAATTAAAAAATACGCAAACTTTACATGAGAGCCAACATTACTCCCCTGGTAATCTAAGAATGCGAAAAGCTATCGGCTTTCATTTTCCAGAAGGTCTTAAAAATGCAGCAGAAAAATACAAGATTTTGCGTAATATATTTATACCTGATAATCATCTGGGAATGGAAGAGTCTAGTAAATGCGAATCAGGTGAGATTGAATTTATGAGGTCTAGCTTGCTAGATTGTATAACGTCACCAGAGCAAAATAAGGATGTAATGAATTCTAAAGAATTTAATAAATTTTTTAGGAAACAAGATTCTTTTGGCCGTTTTGCTTTTGCTTATGTTTTAGGCGAAATTTTAGGAATTAAAGGCTTTTATGAAGAAGATAAAAAACAGAAAATTTTGTATTTCTTGGAAGAAAATTTATCTGAAGAATGTGCAGCATTAAAAAGTTTAGAGCTTGGAGAAGATCATCTTCAAGATGGCAAAGAAAAGGTAAAAAACAATCGACCAAAACCTAGTACTGTACTACGAGATACAGATCAAGCTCGCATAGATAAGAGAAGATCAGAATTAGAATCCAAAGCCGAAATAGCTCAAAATTTTTTTAATAATATAAAAATAACAGTCACACAAACTATACTTAAAGGGGAAAGCATGATAGGTGATGCTCCGGTACTAGAACTTACAGACGAGATGGTTAATGGGCCCATAAGCGCCTTTCTTGATCCTCTATTATTAGCTCCAGAAGAAGAATCTTGGAATAGTAGTCCTTATAAACTACCAAGAATTCGAAAAGCTATCGCCTTTAATCCTAAAGAAGATAAATCATTACTAAGCAATCATGCAGCTTTGCGTAAAATTTTTGTACCTGAGAATTGTCTGGCAATGGAACAATGTTATATGGATAAAGAAATACCTATGCCTAAAAGGATGACTTCTAGCTTGCTAGATTGTATAACGTCACCAGAAGCAGAACAAAATAGAGAGATGCTGGATTCTGACAAACTTGCTGATTTTGTGAAGGGCCATAAAACTTTTGGCCGTATGGTTTTTGCTTATGCTTTACGCGAACTTTCAGAACACCACAAGCATATTTTTAAAGACGATGAAAAAGATAGACTTTCGAAATTCTTGGAAGAAAATTTATATGAAGAATGTGTAGCATTACAAAGTTTAGAGATTAAATCAGAACAAGAGTCTAAAGATATCCCAATCCCACAAGCAAGCGCTGCATATGGCGGCGGCTACTTTAGATAATAATATTTTTCTAGTCTCCGGAATTTTCTCAAGCCTATACTTAGATCTAAGTTATAGGCTTGAGAAGTTCAAAAACAGTAGAATCTTAATCTTCTAATTTAACTTCTACCCTATTATGGAAGACTTTTGGTATCGCAGATGACAATACCTTGTCTATCTTAGCAGCTACTGAATCTGATATCTCATGTCTCCTAGGATCATTATTGCGGTTTTTTACCCAGTGCAAGCCCCAACCGGTAGTTTTAGCACAAGTTTCTGCAAAGCCCTCTATGCCGAAATTTTCTTCAATTTCTATGCATCCGGCCATAAATTCATCAGCATAAGACTGCTTTATAGGGTGCATCTCTGAGGGAGCGCCTGTGTGTTCTGGCATAGGGGAATATGCCCATATTTCTCCAGCAATGATTTTCTTCTCCTTATATGGCATAATTTGTTTTGATGGGATTTTAATGCGACAATATAGTTTTTCTCTTTGCTCCAAATCTTCAGTTATATGCTTGGGGTTATCTATTTTGAAGAGCATTGCATTGAATTTGTCACTCGGCTTGCCTTTTATTACTCCCAAAGATGTCCATCCTACATTATTTTTATTTTCTTTCTGACCCCAGTCTTTTGGTCCTGCTGTTAAGCTAAAAAGACGTTTGTGGCCTTTCACTAATACCGGGATCGCGCTTTCTACATAAGGAAGGTTTCTTTTTCTTGATTCTGTGCTCATTAGGCTGCCTATGCCTAATATATATTGCGGCTGGCTAGGGTCCGGCCGGGGCTTGCATTCTGCCTTTGCCTGGACAGCAAAGCCCATGCTCATAATAATAAAAAATATAAAATGTTTCATGATTTCTCCATATGATCTTATTAATAAACCTAAAGGCTTAAAAAATTAGACTGACAGATAATCTACAAGACTTATCTTTATCTCATTCTTAAAACTTTAATGTTTTACTTCATTTAATTTAATATACTTTCTAGTTAATCATACACCAAGAAAATCTCTTAATACGCAAATTTTTAATACATAAATACTTCCCTTCAAATCATTCATTATATCTGGTGCCTTATTGGATATGGCTGAGTTGCTATTTCAGAAGCAGTGCGCGACAGCGATGCTATCATATTTTCTTGCTTTTCTCAATATGTGCTATATTTGTAAGGAATTCATAAAGAGCAACAGGGTGCCGTAAGATATGCTTTATCTTATTCTTCCTGATTCTTTATATATTTTAGATATAGAAAATAATAAATTTATTAAAGAATATTGATGCATTATCTATATTACTAGAATAACCTGTTTTATTTAGTTTCTCTATACCAGTGTCTTTTATGTAATTATATATATAATAAATTAATATACAGCATCTTGAATTTCCTGCTCATGGTGTCTCTTTAATTTATTCCATTCCGGAATTTTATCTATCTTTTATGGCCCGGCATTCTCTAAATTACTGGAAGATTGCTGCTAAACATCCTATTTTATTATTAATTAATTAAAAAGTCCCAAGACGCTATATGTGCCGCTTATTATTAACGGTTATCATCTATCAATTTTTTTAGTAAATTTTGCCATAATTTCTTCACGAGGACCGTAGCCAACCAAGTTTCCGTCCTGCATGATGAGTATTTTGTCGGTGATGTTGAGCAGGGGCAGCTTGTGAGTGGTGATAAAAGTAGTAATTCCTGTTTTTTTTGCATAGCTTAGCGCCAGCATCAGGGCTTGCTCACCGCTCTGGTCTAAGTTTGAGTTAGGTTCGTCCAAAACCAACAGGTGTATGTTGCCATAAAATGCCCTAGCAAGCCCCACCCGCTGTCTTTGACCTCCTGAGAGTACGCATCCCCCAGTGCCAATTGTGGTGTCATATCCTTGCGGTAGGGAAAGTATCATCTCATGCACCCCGGCTATTTTTGCTGCTTTGACCACCTGCTCTGGGTCAATCTCGGGGTTCATGCGGGCGATATTTGCCTTGATTGTTGCGTTGAACAGCTCCACATCTTGCGGTAGATATCCGACATACTGGCCAAAATATTTGCGGTTCCACAGATATACATCCGCTCCATCCAGGCGCACTGCCCCGGCTGCCGGTCTCCAAACCCCGACCAATAATTTGGCCAAGGTTGATTTTCCTGCTGCGCTTGGGCCGATCACCCCGGTTATTTCGCCTTGCTCTATTTTGAATGAAACTCCCTTGATGGTGGGTCTATTGGTGCCAAACGGAGTGAATATTACCTTCTCGAACTGCACTACTCCTTTTGGCTCGGGCAAGCGCATGCTCTCTTCGCGCACTGGCACTACGATCTGCATGCGCTGCAGACGGATATAGGATATACGTGCTGCCATTAGGGTTTTCCAAGTCATAATTGCAGATTCAAATGGACCCAGAATCCTGCCCATGAGGATCGAGCAAGCAATAATCCCTCCCACTGTTTTTTGCTGCGTTATGGTTAGCGCAACTCCAACTGCGATTACCGAGACTTGCAGAGTCAGTCTGCAGAACTTAGTGATCCCCATTATTATGGTTGAGCGGCAGCTGGCCTGCGACTGCAGCGCATTGGTTTCGTTCAATCTGCCCATCCATAGGTCTATCACAGATTCCATCATGCCCATTGCTTCCACTGCTTCTGAGTTGCGGGTTGCAAGCTCTATGTCATTGACGTTGCGTACGTATTTTTCATTTACTTCTCTAACAATTCTCTTGGTTGCCATCTCATTCCATATTGCTAAACCGAGGAGTATAGCTACTCCTGCTATTGCGATAAATCCTGCATAGATATTGATCATGAACATGATGATTAGGTAGGTTAGGGACCAGGGTATGTCAAAAAGTGCTAGGATGCCCTGTCCAGTCAGGAAAGCCTTGATGGTTGATAAATCTCTGATCACTTCTCCGCTGGATATTCCGCCCTGCAGGGAAGTTAAAGTTATTGTTTTTTTGAGTAGCTCTGGAGATGTATTTTTGTCTATCCAGTTGCCTATTCTCAGCAGAGTAAAAGAGCGACATGACTCTATCAGCGCTAGGCACACAAACGCACTTAGAGTTATTATAGTGAGCATGATTAGGGTTTCTGTGCTGCCGCTGGACAATACTCTATCTAGGAGCTGCATGGTATAAATCGGTAGAAACATTATCAGAATGTTTATGGCCAAGCTGAACCAAAATATAAAAATAAACGCAGACTTGCATTTTTCTAGAGATTTGTATAGCGGTGTTTGTTTAAAAGAATCTGTTTGTTTCATTTGTATTGTTTTAAAATTTTCTACCTCAATTATACTAGATATTACCCCGAATTTGTGGATTTTTTTGTTTATAAGCAAAACTTGGTTAAAACCTTAAAGACACTGTGACTTGACCAAGGTTTACTTTTAAGCTAACATTAGGTATTTTTATAAGCGGGAATAGCTCAGAGGTAGAGCGCAACCTTGCCAAGGTTGAGGCCGAGGGTTCGAGCCCCTTTTCCCGCTCTCGAATTTATTTCTTTGTGTTATGTTAAGCTCAATTGCAATACTAATATTACTACTACTGCCTCATTCTTTGTTCGCTCATATAGGAGAATGGCAGAATTCCAAATTTTCTAAGGTAAGAATCTTGTCAGCAATCAAGGGCGACGCTCTGTTTGTAGGGGTGGAGTTTCGGGTGCAAGATGGTTGGTATATTTATTCTGCTGATCCTGGAGATATAGGTTTGCCCACGCAAATTGATTTAAGTAAATCTAAGCATATTGAGGCTAGTCTAGTGCACTGGCCAGCGCACGAACTTGTTACTGTCTGGACAGGAAATTCTAGAATGCAAAGCAAAGTATATAGAGGTAATATTTTAATCCCAGTGAGAGGATCTATGGCCAACAAAGATTTGCCTGCTGCCATTGAGGTGACGGTTAGGTATGGGGTCTGTGCAGAGATTTGCATTCCCTGTGAGATATCTTTGACATCTATGCCGGATGATGACGAAGAGGCTTACGAGTTGATCAGTGCTTGGTTTGATAAATAAAGGCAAGATATGGAATATAGTAAATATAATATTCTGCTTAGGTTTTTGCACTGGATGATGACGATTTTGTTTTTTGCCCTCATAGCTGCCGGATTTTCTATGAGACATTATATGTCCGGAGAGCAGAAGTGGGAGGTTTATGCAATGTATAAGGCAATGGGGATAACTTTTCTCTTCTTGGCTGGTTTGAGATTTTTAGTGCGTGTCTTCAGCAAAGACCCAACCTCGCCAGGTTTTGTGGGTAAATTTACAGGTTTACTAACAAGCCCTGTCCATTATTTCCTTCATATATTTATGTTTGCTGTTCCTATTTCTGGTTATATTATGTCGGTGAGCTCTGGCAAGGAGATCAGGTGGTTTTTTGATTTAACGGTTCCTTCACTGCTGCCACAAAATAAGCAAGTAGCATCGCTGCCACATGAGGCGCATTTCTGGCTGGCTTATATTGCCCTTGGTTTTGTTGGATTGCATATTATGCGCTTCTTGAAACATCTCATTTTTGATCGGGCTAACCTTTTAAGAAAAATAATATAGACTAAAATAACATAGGTTAAAAAGGTAATTTATGACAGATTTGAATTTAAAAGAAAATTTGAAAGAGCGCCATAGCTTTAATGCAGAAGTTAGCAAGGTTCTGCACCTGGTAATACATTCTTTATATACTAATAAAGATATATTTCTGCGTGAGCTGATCTCAAATGCCTCCGATGCACTTGATAAACTAAATTATTTGTCTATATCCAAGCCGGATTTGCTCGCAGAGGATCCTGATTTAAAAATTAAAATAACTGCAGAGAAAGATAAAAATAAGCTTATAATTCAGGATAGCGGAATCGGCATGAGCCGGGAAGAGCTGCAGGAAAACCTTGGCACTGTGGCGCGTTCTGGTACGCAGAGGTTTTTGCAGGTTCTGGACAAGGATGCGCAGAAGAAAATGGATCTTATCGGGCAATTCGGGGTAGGTTTTTATTCTGTGTTTATGGTTGCTAACCGGGTTATTGTGGAGTCGCGTAAGGCCGATTCAGATGAAAATGGCTGGATATGGACTTCTGATGGCGTGAGTGATTTTGTTTTGGAGCCTGCTGAAGAAAGATTGCCCCGGGGGACAAAAATAACTATCTTTTTGCGCCCGGAGGAAGGGGGATATGCAGATAGGTTCAAGATAGAGCACATAGTGCAATCTTATTCCAATCATATTCAATTTCCGATTGAATATACTAATGAGAAGGGCGAAGTGGAGCAGCTAAATAGTGCTGCCGCGATCTGGACCAAACCTAAAGGCGAAATTACCGACAAAGAGCATCAGGATTTTTTCCGTAGCGTTGCTCATGTTGGCGGTGAACCATGGATGATCATGCACAACAAGAGTGAGGGCATGCTTTCTTATACCACTCTGCTTTATATACCCTCTATCCGTCCTTTTGATCTGTTTCATCCTGATCGCAAATGCGCGACGAAGCTTTATGTTAAAAGAGTGTTTATCACCGAAGATAACGTGCAGGTTGTGCCTCAATATTTGAGATTCCTGAGGGGCATAGTCGATTCTGAGGATTTGCCTTTGAACATCAGCAGAGAAACGCTCCAGCATAGCACGATCTTAACTAGGATACGCGAATCAATCACTAAGCGCACTCTGGAGGGGCTTGTCAAGCGTGCTGAAAAAGACCCGGAAGATTACAAAAAGTTCTGGAACAATTTCGGTGCCGTCTTGCGAGAAGGTCTTTGTGAGGGCATGAATACAGAGTCAAGGGAGAAACTCATGGGAGTTTGTAGGTTCAACAGCACAGTCGCTGGTGAAGATTTGGTTAGCCTGGATCAATATATTGCCGGGATGCAGAAAAATCAAAAAGCGATTTATTATCTGATTGGCGATAGTCTGGATTTAGTCAAAAAAAGCCCTCAGCTTGAAGGTTTTATAAGTCGCAACATTGAAGTGATTTTGCTGTGTGATGCAGTGGATAATTTCTGGACTAACGTTGTTAATGAATATAAAAATGTCCCATTAAAATCTGTTACTGCTAGCGACATAGATTTTGATGAGATTGGAGGGCAGGAAAATAGTGATGAGAAAGAAACTGGCGCAGAAAAGCCAAAAGAAAATGAGGTAAAAGATTTTATTGGCTATATTAAAGAAATATTAGGCGAAAAAGTTAGCGAAGTACGTGTCTCTAAAAAACTCAAAGACAGCCCAGCCTGCTTGGCAGTGAAAGAGGGGGGGATGGACATACGCATGGAGCGTTTTTTGATGGAGCAGAGGCAGCTGAACAGGCTCTCGGCTAAAATTTTTGAGATAAATCTCAGCCACCCAATTTGGCTTAAGCTGCTTGCTAAACACAAAGAGGCGGGTGAATCTGAGGAGATTGTGGCTTGTGCAAAGTTGTTGTTCAGCCAGGCTTGCATCATTGAGGGTGAGAATGTGCCGGATGTTTATGAGTTTGCTAGATATATGAGCGACGTGCTACTGAAGATTATGGTCTGATGAATTTTACTTATAGGAAGTTATGGTAGAATTATTAATATATTTTCTCTTGGATGCTATATTGGTTTGTTTATGCAACTAAAAGGTAATTGGAAGCTTGGCATGCAGGACGCAGCCACGCCCGTTATGGAGCATATACATAGTATGCATAACTTCGCTTTGGTGATAGTGGCTGGAATATTTGTCTTTGTCGTTGCCCTGTTATTTTATATTATTTTTAGATTTAGGGATAACCCTAAGCCCTCTGAAACCTCGCATAATACTTGGCTGGAGATATTTTGGACTTTGATTCCATGCCTTATAATTTTCATCATGGCCGTGCCTTCCTTTAAGCTCCTATATTTGGAGGAAAATCCGCCTGATGCTGATATGACGCTGAAGGTTTTGGCACATCAGTGGTATTGGAGCTATGAATATCCAGATCATGACGGTATCAGCTTTGATAGTTACATGAAGCAGGATGAGGATCTGCTGCCGGGGGAGAAAAGGCTGCTGGCAGTTGATAATATGGTAGTAGTGCCGGCTGATACTAATATCAGGGTTTTGGTGACTTCTGCTGACGTGATACATAGCTGGGCTGTTCCTGCTTTTGGGGTCAAGACCGATGCAGTGCCCGGGCGTCTAAATGAAACCTGGTTTAGAGCGCAAAAAGAAGGGGATTTTTATGGACAATGTTCGGAGCTTTGCGGTATGCTGCACGGATTTATGCCTATCGGAGTGCGCGTGGTGAGCAAAGATAAGTTTGCGGAGTGGGTGGATGAGGCAAAGGGTGACGATGAGAGTGAGGTTAAGCAAGAATCTTAAGGGGGGCGTTTATGAGGATTAGGATTATTAGCTTTGTTTTAATAGTGATTTTTTCTTTAGGGGCTTCCGCTGACCAAGGCAAGGCTTTGATTGGGGGGCATTTCGACCTTATTGATCAGAATGGCAACCCGGTTAAGGATGAGGATTTCAGAGATAGGCTGATGCTGGTATATTTTGGTTTTTCACGCTGCCAAATGATATGTCCTGCTAGCCTCAGTTTGATCTCCGAAGTGATGGAGGAGCTTGATGAAGACGCCGAAGAGATGCTGCAGCCTATCTTCATCACGGTGGACCCTGAATATGACACCGTAGAGCAATTAAATGAATATCATGAGTCTTTTCACCCGAGTATTTTAATGCTCACTGGCAACGAAGAAAAGATCAAGGCTGCGGCTGATAAATATAGAGTTTATGTAGATCAGGATGATTACAATAATCATTCTATTTTCATCTATTTGATGGATAGGGATGGGGAATATCTAGCGCATTTTACCTATAAATCCGATATGCATGAAATTATTAAAAAGATCAAAGAATTTTTGTAGCAGGTAAAACCCACATATGTGGGTTTTACCTCAGTCATTTTTATCCAGTTAGGACAATACCCTGGAATCATTAGCTCCCTGGAGAGAATGGGCATCAGGATACGGATTTGTCGTTATGAACAAGAACAGGCAAAAGCAATGCTTTACACTCCTTTTCTAAGTTTTTTGCACAGAATTCGTCTATTTGCTTAATAACTTCTCTTGGGCTGATTTTGTCGAAATATGAATCTACTGCTTTAGGTCCCTTCCGAATCTCGTTACCAATAGGTTTAAGTCTCCCTTGTTTGTCTTCTATAGCACCTCTCTCTATTATTTTCTCAAGGGATGGCTTTATATTTGCAGAGCAGGACTGCAAGCGGCATGCGGGCTTCTTCTGAGAGCTTACAGGAGAGCGTCAGATCCTTCAGATCTTTCTCCAGAGATTTGTTAATCTGCAATTCTTTGGCAGTCTCAAGTAGGTTTTCTCTTATGCTGGGTTCCTCAATAAGCTCGATGTTACTTTCTATAATTTTGCCAGTTTGTTTTCTTATATCTGCCCTTTCCTTACTTTGTTGGGTTAGACAGTTAATGCTTGGATGTTGTAATAATGAAACTTCTTGGCCGCCATCTTTTGTGACTTCATAATAGCCACGTCTCAAAAAGTCTAAAATTCCATAGCACTCGAATGGTCCTTTTTTGTTAGCATAGGCATATTCAGCATGATAATAAGCATTATCCTCATCAATAATGTACTTAAGACTATTATTAACAAATCCTTCCTTCCCTTCTTCATCTTTATTATCAGATACAGTTCCCATAATAGTCAGAAGATCCCTCCAACCAGTCGGTAGCGATGTTATATAATGATCGTAAAAATGAAATCCTATAAAAGATAACATAATTCCTCTCGATTTACCATCATCTTTTACCAAGCATAAAGGATTGAACTCCATCCGACAAGATTGAAATTCCTCCGAAGCTTGGAGAGCTTCCTTAATTAACTCTGGATATAATACACTCCGAGCTTCAGCAGATTCTACAATAGTTCCCGTACTTGTACTTGCTTGGCCCTTGTCATCTAATTTAGGGTCAGTTTCGACCTTCTTGGGCTCTTCATGCGCCTCCTTCTCTGCCCTTTGTTTATCTTGGCTTTTTGGAATAATCCTTCTCCTTTATTAGTTGTTCAAATGAAAGTGGCGGATTATTTTAGTAATTAACCAACAACTTCATAATATCATAAATCAGGTTAATATAGCAATATCTTCTATTCTGCTCAGGTTTCTGAGAGTTTTCATAAATTCTTAACTAAGCTATATTTCTAGCGAATTTGCTCCAACTCCTCCGATTTTTTCTTAAATATGGTTTGAGATATTTTCCAGTGAGGCTGTGTGGACTTCTCAAGATTTCTTCTGGTGTACCTTTGGCGATTATCAGCCCGCCATGTTCGCCTCCGCCCGGGCCGACGTCAATTATATGATCAGCAGTTTTTATTACCTCCAGATTATGCTCTATTATAACCACTGTGTTGCCAAGATCAGCGAACTTGTGCAGCACTTTCAGTAGTTTTTTTATGTCCTCGGCATGCAGCCCAGTTGTTGGTTCGTCCAGGATATATAGGGTGTTACCAGTAGCTTTTTTGGTGAGCTCCTTAGCTAATTTAATCCTCTGGGCCTCTCCACCTGAGAGCTCATTTGCAGACTGACCAATCTTCATATATCCGAGCCCCACCTCTTGCAGGGTTTCCAGCTTACTTTTGATTGCAGGTATTTTGGCAAAAAAATCTGCCGCTCGGTCGATGGTCATATCAAGCACATCTGCGATGTTTTTGTCTTTATATTTTACCTGCAGCGTTGCTTGATTATATCTTTTGCCTTTGCAAACGTCGCATTCGACATAGACATCCGGCAGAAAATGCATCTCGATTTTTATTGAGCCATTGCCCTCGCAGGCGTTACACCTGCCCTCCTTAACATTGAAGGAAAATCTACTAACACTGTAGCCGTGCATTTTGGCTGTGGGCAGTGCAGCAAACCAGAGCCTTATTGGGTCGAACAAACCAGAATAAGTGGCAGGATTTGAGCGTGGGGTTCTGCCGATTGGCGATTGATCTATCCGGATGACTTTGTTGATGTGCTCCAGGCCTGAGATATTACGCAGCTCTCCAGCAGATCTGTTCTCATTTATATATCTGTTAACGTTTTTATATAGCGTATGGATCACTAGGCTAGATTTGCCGCTTCCGGATACCCCGGTTACGCAGATGAATTTGCCTAGCGGGAATTCTACATCTATATTCTTTAAGTTGTTGGCCTGCACGCCAAAAATTTTTATTGCTTCGCCTTTTCCGGAACGGTAATTCTCAGTTACTGGTATGAAGCGCCTGCCGCTTAAATATGCACCGGTGATGCTGTTCTCGTTTTGCTGAATTTCTTCTGGCGTTCCGGCTGCTGTTATCTTTCCTCCATATTTCCCCGCACCAGGTCCGATATCTATTACATGGTCCGCGCTCAGTATTGTTTCCTCATCGTGCTCTACCACTATCACGCTGTTTTCAAGGTCGCGCAGGCTTTTCAAGGTCGCGATCAGCTTGGCGTTGTCCGACTGGTGCAGCCCTATGGAGGGCTCATCAAGGACATATAGGATCCCGGTCAGACCTGAGCCAATTTGTGAGGCCAGCCTGATCCTTTGCATTTCCCCGCCAGATAAAGTGCTGGACCTGCGGTTTAAAGTTAGATAATCAAGCCCAACTTTGCTTAAGAAGCCAATCCTTTTAGTAATTTCCTGAATTATTATCCCGGCGATTTTGTTTTCTGTCTCGTTGAGTTTGCTTGGTAGATTACTAATCCACTCTAAGGCTGCTCTGATGTTGAGATCTGTTAGCTGGCCAATGTTACAGCCAGCTATTTTTATACACAATGCCTCGGGCCTGAGCCTATATCCCTTACAGGCTTTACATTTGTTAACTCGCTGATATTTCCTATATGCTCTGGCTGCATATATGCTCGGTATCACTCCTTCGAAGCCAAAAGTGCCATGGAGAATCATCTGCTGAACTTCCTCGCTCAGCTCCTGCCAGCCATTTTCTAGGCTGAAACCATGCCTTGCTGCTAGCCTTTCCAATGTTTTTGTTCTTCTGATGCTATTTTCCCCTGACCATGGCTTTATAGCGCCATCAATCAGGGCTCGGGATTTGTCTGGTATGATCAAGTCCAGCTCCAGGTGCTCTGTTATGCCGAGGCCTTTGCAGGTTTCGCAAGCGCCTTTCGGGCTATTGAAAGAAAAGAGCACGGGTTCCATCTCTGTGATGCTGAAGTCGGACTCCGGACAGACGGCTTTCTGGGCAAATTTCTGTACAGCGCTGCCGGCAGTTTGTAATGCTACGATTGCATTGCCTATTTTAGAGGCAGTCTCTATGCTACCTGAGATTCTGGGGTCTGCTTCCTCTTTTGTGATGATCCTATCCACCACTAGATAAGCTTCCTGTATACTATCTTTTGGCGGAATTTGTTCTGCGTCATACATTTTACCGTTGATTTGGAATCTCATATAACCTTCTTTTGCTAGCATGGCAATCTTATCCGGCTCGATTGACGCCATTATGTATAGTTTGGTGCCTGAGGATATTTTGCGTATCTTATCTATGATTTCAGCAGTAGAATAATTTTTGATTGGCTTGCCAGTGGCCGGGGAGTGGGGGATGCCTATGCGAGCGAAAAGCAGCCTTAGATAGTCATATATTTCGGTCGTAGTGGCAACGGTTGAGGACGGGCCCTTATAGGTGGTTTTTTGTTCTATGGCAATCGCAGGAGAGAGGCCGGTTATCAAATCCACATCTGCTTTGTCTTGTATGTCCAGAAATTGGCGCGCGTAGCTGGATAGGCTTTCTACATATCTTCTTTTGCCTTCTGCATATATCGTGTCAAATGCAAGGCTTGATTTGCCTGATCCGCTGGGTCCGGTGATTACTACTAGTTTATTTTTAGGTATGTCTATGTCTATATTTTTTAGGTTGTGCTCCCTAGCGCCGCGAATTTTGATATATTGCTCCATATAATTT
>BLZN01000165.1 GCA_014132315.1 Rickettsiales bacterium
TCCTCCGGGCCAAGCATTTTGTACATTATAAATATTTTACTTTCCTGTCCAAGGAAGGCGCTATTTTATGCAATAATCTATTGCTGGTGGTCCTGAGCCTGACCATCCTTTTGGGTATGACATACCCCTTTGCACTCGAATACACCAGAGGAGTTAAGGTCGTGGTAGGAGCGCCATATTATAACAAAATCTTTGGTATAGCCGCCCTGCCAACCCTGTGCCTGGCTGCGGTCTCTCCTGGCATCAGCTGGCGTAGAGAAAAATTTAAAAAGTTACTCAAGAAATTTAAGTTCGCTGTCGCTGGGAGCATTGTGCTTGGCTTAATGCTATATCCACATGCTAACTCAATCAGTTGGGCTGGGCTAGTTTTAGCCGGTTTTGTTTTGTTTGCCACTGTCGAGATTATCTG
>BLZN01000166.1 GCA_014132315.1 Rickettsiales bacterium
GCAATAGGCAGGCTAAATGGTATAACAGTTACGCCTAATAACTCTGGTGGATTCTTGGGGCCAATTGGACTGTTAGGGGGGGCTACAATTAAATTTCCTGATAAATGAACGGCTGATAAAGAGACAGAAACTGATGACAGAGGGCCATTAGTAATATAGCGCAAGCATCTAACATAAGATATTATATTAATTTTTTATTGTCAGTCAGCTTTCTTGCTTCTTCTATTAACATAATTGGTATTCCATCCTTTATTGGAAAGGCGAGACCTCCTTTTTCACTGATTAACTCGTTATTTCTCTCATCATGTTTAAGATGAGCTTTGGTTAGTGGGCAGACTAAAAATTTCAGCAAACCCTCTAAATCATTTTTGACATTTTGTATCATCACCGTACTATATATCTAAATATAACGTAAATTGCAACAAATAATATATAATTTTCCATAATATATATTATGTAAC
>BLZN01000167.1 GCA_014132315.1 Rickettsiales bacterium
CAGCACCAGTAACCCGTAGCGGATCCTCCTGCCCGAGCACCTAATTATTTTATATATGTTGCTTAAAGCATAAAATTAATAGTAGAATCAAATGGATCAATGTCAATGGATAGTTATTCGTGTGACTTATTAGTATTGGGGTCAGGCCCGGCAGGCTGCACAGCAGCAATTTATGCAGCAAGAGCAGCAATAGACACCATACTGGTGCATGGAGCACAACCAGGAGGGCAGCTGACAACCACCACAGACGTAGAGAACTATCCCGGCTTTGCCTCCACAGTTCAGGGTCCACAGCTGATGGAGCAAATGATTGAGCAGGTTCGAAATCTGGAAGTGCGGATAATCGATGACCACATAGAAAAAATCGAGGCAGAAGGCAGCGGACAATTCATTTGTCAGGGTAACAGCAAATATACGAGTCGCAGCCTGATTGCCTCCACAGGAGCGCAGGCAAAATGGCTGGGCCTGGAAACCGAGCATAAATATAAAGGCTATGGAGTCTCTGGATGTGCAACCTGTGACGGCTTTTTCTTTAAGAATAAAAAAGTCTTGGTAATCGGAGGGGGCAACACGGCAACGGAGGAAGCCCTATATCTGACTAAACATGCTAGCGAGGTTATATTAGTGCATCGTAGAGATCAGCTGAGAGCGGAAAAAATTCTGCAGCAAAAATTGTTCAGCAATCCCAAGATAAAAATAATCTGGAACCATAAATTAATTGAGGTGATCGGGCAGGAGGATCCGCTACGGGTTACTGGTGCTGCTCTGCAATGCACCCAAACCGGCAAAACAACAAAGCTGGAAAGCGACGGAATATTCATCGCTATTGGACACAAACCAAACACAGAGATATTCAGCAATATCGCGGATATGGATAAAGACGGCTATATTATCACTGCTCCAGACAGCACCCGGACCAGCCAAAGAGGTTTTTTTGCCGCGGGAGACGTGCAGGATAAAATATATAGGCAAGCAGTCACAGCTGCTGGCACGGGATGCATGGCCGCTCTGGAAGCAGCAAAATATCTAGAAGAAAATAGCTAATAGCTAGGATGCCAAGACACATAACGAGCTATTTTCAGCTCTTTTATGCAAGTGATTATCATGCTCAAAGCTTGCTCTGCAGTTTGGTGTCGCACCTGATCTCTATCTCCAATAAATTTTTTTTCAACAATTTTTGGCTCCTGCCCCCTGCTAATGCAACAAACATAAACCAGACCCACGGGCTTTTCGGCTGACCCCCCGCTAGGTCCTGCTATGCCAGTTATTGCAATGCCGATATCAGCATTTGAATTCTTAATAATTCCTGCTGACATAGCGGCTGCCACCTGTGGACTCACGGCCCCACAAACATCGAGCAATCTTTTGCTCACCCCGAGCATACCTTGTTTGGCAGAGTTGGAATATACCACAAAACCACGGTCAAACACAGCAGAAGCACCTTCTATGCTGGTAAGCAGAGCCGCAACCAGTCCTCCTGTGCAAGATTCCGCGGTTGCTATCTTCAGATTCGCGTTCCTTGCTAGCTTAATGCATAGCTCAGCTTTTTCTCTCAGGATATGATCAGATATCATCTTTTGCCTCATGATCTGGAATAAATAGGTTGCTGTCTACATACTGCACATCAGCATTATCTTTGAGCGAAGAAATCAGCTCAAGCACAGCCTGTCTTTTATCATCATCAAGCTCGATTTTGTCCTTAGGGCGCCAGACCAATCTGCAAAAATTAGCCTCTTGGCCAAGGCTAGCAGTAAGTTTATCGTTTATTTTGCCCAAATCAGCAATAGAACAAAAAATCAGCTGCTCGCTGGCGCTGGATTCAAAATCTGATGCACCAGCATCAAGAGCAGCTTCAAAAAGTGTGTCAGATTCCAAATTTCTATAAACAAGCAAGCCCAGATGAGCAAAAAGATATGCTACGCTACCAGCACTTGCTAAGCTGCCGTTTTTTTTATTGAGAATACCTCGGATCTCAGCGGCAGTTCTGTTGCGATTATCAGTGATCGCCTCAATAACCAGCGCTATCCCATGTGGGGCATATGCCTCGTATCTTACTTCTTCATAATCTGTCATCTCAGCTGTGCTAGTGATCGCGGTCTCTATTTTTTCTTTAGGCACGTTTGCCTTGCGGGCGTTGTTGATTGCCGTGCGCAAAACATGGTTAGTTGCTGAGTCTGTACCCAGCCTAGAAGCAACTTTTATTGCTTTTATTAGGTTGCCAAATATGATGCTCCTTTTCTTGTCTTGTGCGCCTTTCCTATGCTGAATATTCTTAAACTTCGAATGGCCTGCCATAATCATCAAAATTAGAATGCATCTGAATCATTATTGCTGTGCTTTGTTGGAATTTTTGCAGCACCCTTGTTTTCATGTCTATTAAAAACATTTGCAGTTAAGTGAGCAGTTTTACTGCTAATTACACCATTTTTCACCAGAGACTGCAAAGAATTTTTCATCGTGCACATGCCATAACTAGCACCAACCTGCACCAAAGAAAGAATCTGCTGTAGCTTGCCTTCTTCTATCAGTTTGCGTATTGCAGGATTGGCAATCATTAGCTCAAACGCACCAACCATCTCTCCGTTGCTGTCCTGCTTAGCAACCAAAGTCTGTAGCAAAACTGCCTCAATAGCCTCAGCACAACTCAGACAGCTTAGACTATAATTACCATGATCTGCATTTATCAAATTTGTAATCACTGATTGTATGGATCTTGCGTTCATCACCAGAAAAATTAAAATATTGGTTTTTTTGGCAATATCTAGCACCAAATCAAGCTCTGCCATGCCGCAAGCCGCGTCAATTGCCACTATATTATAATTTCCCTGCAGGGCAAATTTTAAAGCATCCTGCAAAGATTCGGGGTTTACCTCAAGCTGATTAACCGACGACTTTTTTGAATCTTGACGAAAAACTATCTTATCCTCTATAGTCAAAATGCGGTAGGAGTGCTGCTCATTAAAACGATTCACAATAGCAGCAAGAGTGCTAGATTTGCCAGCGCCAGCTAGCCCTGCAATCACCACTAAGCCGCTATATAAGCCGGGCTCCATGCTCCAAACAGCTGGGGGCAGACCGTCAAGATTGGGTATCTTGTTCGAAATTATTTTGAAAAAAGCCGCAGGACCCTGCCTGTCTTTAAACAAGGAAATATAAACTTTAAAGGATTCACTTATATCTTGCACTAAACAAAACCTGCCGCTGCTTTCATAGATTTTTTTCTGCTCCTCGTCCAAAAACCCACCAATGATATTATCCATATCTTCAGAATGAATATTTGCAGTCTGCATATTAATAATTTCACTACCTACTCTAAGAGCAGGAGGTGAATTTAAATTTAAATAAATAAAAGAAGCAGAGCGCTGACATGCAACTTGGAGTAATTTATTTATATCCATCGCTTTCTCGCAAAAACCTCATGAATAAATAATATAGGACATTAATTAATACTATGTATATATAACAAAATTTATAGATTAAATTGACAAAACTTAAAAATCTTAAAGATGTTATATATAAAATAAATATGTAATAACAAAATTATAAGGAATTTAGATGATAGAAATAAACTATCAAGATGAGTTTAAAGAATTCCAGGGCCTACAAGAGCATTTGCAAAAGACTCGGCATCAAACTCGCGCAAATCCTCAATGCTTTCCCCCAGGCCTATAAAATAGATAGGCATGGCATATTTTCTCGCAAGAGACACCAACACCCCGCCTTTAGCGGTGCCATCTAATTTGGTGATAATCAAGCCATTAATATTTATTGTTTTTTTAAACATCTCAAGTTGATTATGCGCATTCTGCCCAACAGTGCCGTCGAGCACCAAAAAAACATCATGCGGGGCGCTATTATCAATTTTCTTCAGCACACGCTTTATTTTAGACAGTTGATCCATCAGGCCGGACGCAGTGTGCAGCCGACCTGCGGTGTCAATCAGCAGCAAATCAAAGCTCTCTTCCTTGGCGCGCTGCAGGGCCTTATAAGCAACGCTGGCAGGGTCAGCACCCGGTCTTTCAGAGACAATGGTGCAGCCAGCCCTCTCCGACCAGACAGACAGCTGCTCGGTCGCAGCTGCCCTGAAGGTATCCGCGGCTGCAACCATAACTTTCTTGCCACTGCTGGAATATCGATGAGCCAATTTACCCAAATTAGTGGTTTTTCCATTGCCGTTCACCCCGCAAAACAGCACAACATGAGGGCTATGCGATATAGATAGGGATTTTTGTAGCGGCAGCAAAATTCGCGTTATTTCATCCTGTAAGGCTGTCCTGATTGACTCATAATCTATGAGGTTACGCCTAGATATTTTCTTGATAAGAAAATCTGCTGTCTCAACTCCTAAATCAGCACTGATCAATAGCTCCTCCAGCATCTGCAGAGACTGATGATCAATAGCCCTGCTGGTAAAAATAGATTTAATGCCCTCCGCGATCTTCGAAAAAGAAAATTTGGTTTGAGCTGAGTCTGGCTTTTTATTGCGTGTTCTCTGTAGGAATTTGAACATATCTCTTACTTTTTTATTCTACTTCAATCCGCACCATATAGTGTTCGTTTTCAATATAAGATCCCTCTATATCAGCAACCAACACAGCACCAGCATTACAAACCGCAGCCAAATCAGCAAAAACAGCTTTTATGTCAAAACTTAAATCAGCCTTAGGGGCCAAAACAATTCTTTTTATGGGATGTTTGATGGAAAGCTGTCTATCGGACTTGAACTTACGGACCATATCCAAGGTTTGCACGCACGCATCGCCACAGGCCTTGGCACGGGCATTGTCTGGGATCTCCTCCGCATCAGGCCAAGAGCCACATGCATGGATCGAAGAATCGCTGGCAAATAAGCGGCTATAAATCTCCTCAGTGATATATGAAAGAAAAGGAGCAAATAGCTTCAGCATAATCTCCAGACAATAATATAAAGTGGCCACTGCGCTTCTGCTCGGAGAGACACCAAACCTGCCGCTGCCATAGGCCCTGGTTTTAACGATCTCTAGATAATTGTCACAAAAATCATGCCAAAAAAACCCCTCTACTAGGGCTCTGGCGAGCGAATATTCAAAATGATCCAGATAATGATTCATTTTAATGATCACCGCTTTGAGCTTGGCCAAAATCCAAAAATCAATCTGCTGATTAATCACTCTATTTTTGATATCATTTGCAATCCCCTCGCCACTAAAACGCTCTGAATGCACAGCGACAAACCTCGCGGCATTCCACAATTTGTTCACCAAGCGCTTGCCAACGTGCATCACATCTTCAGAATAAGCAATATCAGCCCCCAAGCGGGCAGTGGAAGCCCAATATCTTATAACATCCACCCCTTTTTCTCTGATTAGCTCCATCGGGGTGATTGCATTGCCTTTTGATTTGCTCATCTTGGTTTTATCCGGAGCCAGACACCAGCCGCTTATCATGATGTTTTTCCAGGGAATACTGCCCTCATGCAAATGAGATTTTAAGATGGTATAGAAAGTCCAGGTACGAATAATTTCATGAGCTTGCGGCCTCAGGTCGGCAGGAAATAACCTCCGGTAACGCTCACTATCCTCAGTCACTCCATGGGCATTAATCTGGGGAGTTAGTGAACTGGTAAACCAAGTATCCAGAACGTCCCTAATGGGCACGATGGCAACCTCTCTGCCGGTCTCGTTGTCTTTGGCTAGCACGCTCCAGCCCTCATCCCTAATTTTGGTATAGCCGCTGGGCAGGTCCACCAGAGGATCAATCGGCAGATCCTCCTCCCTTGCCACAATAACTTCACCATCAACTCTCCAAGCAGGAATCTGCACACCGAAATATCTCTGTCTAGAGATGCACCAATCCCAGTTTAAGCCATCAATCCATTGCTCCAGCCTGAGATACATCTGCTCAGGGTGCCAATTACACTCAGCAGCACGCGCCTTGAGCTGATCTTTCATGTCTAGCAGCTTGACATACCATTGCCGCATTACTAGAAATTCCAGCTGCGCACCAGAACGCTCGGCGCATTTAACAAAGTGAACAATCTCAACCTGCCTTTCAAGCAAATCATGATATTCCAAAACTGATATCATCTGTTTTCTCGCATCCTGCACAGAAAGACCAGCAAAACGCAGCATCACATCATAAAAATCATTCAGGTCTAGGCAATCTTGCTTGCTGATTAAGCAGCCGTTGTGTGTATTTGAAGTCGGCAGATCTAAGTCATCAAAGCCTGGGAAATATACTACATCACTATTTTTGTATAATTCCACTAAGCTAGAAGATTTTAGTCTAAATTTCTGTACCTTAATAATATGGCCATCAGCGCCTATTATGATTCTGTTCGGCAGATCATGCCGACGCCACCAATATATATCCAGATCATCACCAAAAGTGCAGCACATAACAAGCCCGCTGCCTTTATCAGGTTTGACGTTCTCGTCAGCAAGTATAGGAACTTTCAGGCCAAATATGGGAACCACTGCAGTTTTGCCCTGTAGATGTTTATATCTGGCATCTTCCGGATGATAAAACACAGCCACGCAGGCAGGCAGAAGCTCAGGGCGAGTAGTTGCAATGATAATGGCCTCACTGTTATCTAGAAGTCGAAACTTTATGTAATTCATCTTGGCCGCATACTCTCTCTCCTGTATTTCTGCCTGTGAAATAGCAGTTTTATCAATCGGATCCCAATAAGTTGGCTGCAACTTACTATAAATCCTGCTGTTTTTATATAAATTAACGAATGAAGCCTGAGAGATCCTGCGCGCATGGTCGCTCATTGTGTGATATTCCTGCTGCCAGTCTATGCTAAGGCCTACTTTTATGAACAGATCACGAAAATTTTGCCGTGCATCTTGCGAAACATTTTTGCACAGATCGGCAAAAGCCTTGCGGCCTAAATCAGCTGCTCTTACATTACTGGTTTTCTCTACAAAGCGCTCAGTAGGCAAGCCATTATTATCAAAACCTATTGGAAAAAATACATTTTTCCCGCGCATTCTCTGATATCGTGCGATAAAATCTGCATGACAATAGCTAAAGATATGGCCCATATGCAGCATGCCAGAGATGGTGGGCGGCGGCGTATCGATAACGAAATTCTGCACGCTATCCTCATCCCAACGATACACAGCTTTTTTCAGCCACTCCTCCTGCCACTTCTGCTCAATCTCTATATGCTTATAGCTCCCGGATAAACTATGCATCTGCATAAAACATGAAAGAACAGTTATCAAGGTAACATACAAATCTATATATGACAATGCTAGTTACTGGCTTTAAGTATGAAGCTGAATAAGTTAACTAGTATAAATCCAGCAGGCCTACAGAGATATAGCCTTTTACTTGATATTTACGCTTTAAAGTCTATATAATATACATTATATTCTTGG
>BLZN01000168.1 GCA_014132315.1 Rickettsiales bacterium
GAATATTGATTTCTCCTGTGCAATATCTAAAAATAATCAAACAAGAAACACACGCGGCATATCCTATAGATTGAGGATATAGTCATAAAAAAGACCAAGACAGAAGCAAACAATTATAATGTTTTTTGTAAATAAATCTATAAGCAAAAAGAACAGATTGGATTTTATTCTGATAAAACTTTCATCACCCATTCAGTCAGCATAACAAAAGCTATAATTTGCAGGATACGCATTGCAGTGCCGGCATAAACAGATTCAAAGCCTTTTGTTTTGACAGCTATATTCATTCTTCTAAGCATGGACATATCATCTTGAGCGCCACAGCTTTGTGTTACCATAACGTCCAATGGAGTGGAAATAATCCCTGCGCTCAAGCCTAAAATAAAAGATAGTGCAAAACCTTCCCAATCCGTCCTTATGGAGATTTCATGTGCCAGTGCTGCTGCAAACCAGGGAATGGCATTGCGCAAGAAAGCTGGCATTATTATGCTGGATGCCCTGCCCTTTTTATGCATATATTCTAGCTTGTTCCGTGTGATCTCTCTGACCTCTGTGTTAACGGTAAGCAAAGTTTCGATTATGCTTCCCAAGATAGCCCTGGTAATTGCTGAGACAATAACAGAGCTGTTTTCGTCCAGAATCATATTAGAAATATAATGTGCTATACCGAAAGCGCCGTTGATAAGAAAATTCAGCTGTGCGAAAGGAATGCAGCTACGAAACAAAATTTTTATTCCCTTGTCCCTGATCGACTGCCTTAGAATCTTAAGATATGCTGCGTGTGTTTCTTGTTTGATTATTTTTAGATATTGCACAGGAGAAATCAATATTC
>BLZN01000169.1 GCA_014132315.1 Rickettsiales bacterium
GCGTGTGTTTCTTGTTTGATTATTTTTAGATATTGCACAGGAGAAATCAATATTCCAAGCAGAGCAGCAGTGCTGCCAAACCATAAAATTTCTTGTAACAATTTATATATCTGTTCTATCATTTATTCTTCTATCATTTATTCATAGCAGTCATTACACATTCTGTTACCAGCGAAAACAAAGCTATTTGTATTATCCTGATTTTTGCTCCTGCGAAAGCTTTATCTATGCCGTTTATCTGCATGAGCCCTCTGAATCTTGCCATTATTCCAATATCCTTTGCTGCACCGCAGCTTTGCGTAGCCAGCAAGTCAGGCGGAATGGAGAGGACACCCGCCACCACACCCAGGAGAAATGCCAAGGCAGCGCTTTGCGACGAGGTTATATGCGTACGTTTGTATATCTCAAACGACAGGGCAGACGCAAACCAGAAAATGCTATTCCTGATCCAGATAGGCAGCACTATGCTGGATGCCCTGCCCTTGCTTTGCATCAACTCGCCCTTATTACGGCTGATTTCCCTAACCTCTGTCGAGATAGTCGCTGCAGTCTCTAAAGCGCCCCCGAGCAGAGAACGCACTAGCACTGCTGCTAAAAAACTTTCACTATGCTCTAATATTATACCCGAAGTAAAATTTGAAACTCCAAAAGCAGCTGAGCTGACAAATTGCAGAACTGCATATGGAACAGCACCTCTGAAAAAAATCTTGAATTTCCCCCGGCTAAAAGAATCCCTTGCTATATCACGATAATTATCTAATGTTTCCTGGCGGATTATTTTCATAAATTGCAACGGCGCAAGGAAAGTCGCAGTAATTGCTGCAGTAATGCCAAAAACAAAACTCTCATATAGGATTTCAGTAACCAAATTCATGATTTACATAAGAGAGTGATAAGAATATTATTGTATCAAAATCAGCAAGGTCAATCAAGCATCGCATATCTTTTATGCTGCCAAAAACTATAAAACTCTAATGCTGAGATCTTTCCAGCGATATTGCATGTAATAATCTTTTGCCCAATTTAAATATTGCACCATGCTATCTACTTGATCATCATGGCGAGAGCCGGGAAATAAATTAAGCTCATCCTCGAATTCTACCAGCCAGCTTGCCGAGTTAGGCAAAAACACCCTGCCTGCCTCCAGCAGAGGCATAATCTGCATCAAGCGAGACATTTTGTCGCCTTTTGGCCTGATTGCAACTACACTGTGCATCTGAGCAGCATGGCTCTCCTGCAGAAGCTGCTGGCCGCTTGCCTTGTCTTCTATGAGGATAGAGGCCGGTCTCCATTTTTTGCCCATTGCCAGGAATTCCATTTTCAGCCGCGGGAAATCCCACCTGCCTCTAGCCACATCCAGCAGATAAAAATGGCTCTCGTCTGATCCCCAGGTAGTGCAAACACTATAATCGTTACTAACTGTATTTTTGTTAGCTGTATCCCAGCTTTGTATAATCATTAAATCTTTAATATTATATATACTAT
>BLZN01000170.1 GCA_014132315.1 Rickettsiales bacterium
TCCTGATTTCACCCAGACCCTAGCTGCAGCCTCCTTTCTCCTTCCAGTGGCATAGATTGCTTTTTTGCCGGGGGATTGTGGGGCCTGGCTATTTACTTTTTTAGCGTTGTTCATGCTTATGCCCTAAATTTTTTTTATTAAAGCCTGCAATATCAATATTTTGTGGCTTTTGAGACTCGTGTTTATGCTGATTCTGTGGGTAGATATACAGATTAGATAGTCTTTTTCTA
This sequence comes from Rickettsiales bacterium, assembly GCA_014132315.1. Taxonomy (GTDB): domain Bacteria; phylum Pseudomonadota; class Alphaproteobacteria; order Rickettsiales; family BLZN01; genus BLZN01. The sequence continues at coordinate 231 of BLZN01000170.1, forward strand.
CCCAGCGGGGTATTGCCAAGCATTCTTCTCACCGCGTTTCGCAATATCAGCGGAGACTGGCTACGCTCAATCATTTTTGCGGGGGTTATTCAGCCGATTAAAGAAGTAGCCAGAACAGTGCATGAATATGGCTG
>BLZN01000171.1 GCA_014132315.1 Rickettsiales bacterium
CTACTCCCCCTCTGTCACCTCAGCCCTCCTGCCCGTCGTTCGTGGCAGCATCCTCCCCGACCAAGCCGGAAAGTTCCGGGACAAACGACGTAATCAGTCTGAAGCTAGCATAACCCCGGCCCTCTATGGAGGAAATACCTGCTTTGCCCTCAACTCCTCATGCAGCACCACAAGCACAAGATGCGGAAATGGTTCAACAACCCTCCGCACCGGCCACCACATTATCCTCCGCGGCGGCGACGGCCTCTTTGCCATCGATACCAACGGCTTTGGCACCGCTAGAAAAAAATGCACGCGGCCGCATGGTTACTACGGCGGCACCATTGACCGCTGGACAGCATATATAAACCACTTCCAAAGACACGGATACGTCGGCTTCCGCTGCACCGGCCCA
>BLZN01000172.1 GCA_014132315.1 Rickettsiales bacterium
AAGCTATCGTGACATTTTTTATAATCTTCTGGGCAATGGGTGCTAATATAATAAATGTTTGTATATGCAGGGGAAATTTGATTTTAGTATTGAGCTGCCTATGAAACAAGAAATTGCGGATAATTTGATACAAGAAGTAAATATTATTAAGGATAATATTGAAAAAATTATTAAAGAATTGATAAATAACTTAGGCAAATCTGATTATCCAGATACTAAAGATAGAGTTGTATTGCTGGCAAAATTTACCAGCTTGCAAATTACTCTGATAAAGCTAAGGCAGCAGATGTTAAGGGATTGCGAAGAAGAGGCGCCCGAAGATTTGGATAGCTATGACGAGGAGATATTGAAAAACTATCTGAAAAACTATCTCGGGCCGCAGTAAGGCGCAAAAAAGTGTACGGA
>BLZN01000173.1 GCA_014132315.1 Rickettsiales bacterium
GGGCAACTTTCCAACAAAGCTTTTCTCCACTTCATCTCCTTTTTCGATATCTTCCTCCCCTTTATTGCCGGCTTCAGGCTCTAGTCCTTGTGTTACTGCTTCACCTAAATCCTGGCTTGTTTCTTCTGGAGCAGCAAGCGAAATATCCTCCTGTTGTTCCTTTTGCGGATCCAGTGTCTCTGTCCCTGGTGCTATCTGTTGCGCATCTACTTTTGCTTCGGTTTCTTTCGCCTGAGACTCTTGCTTATCCAGCTCCTCAAGCTTTGTTTCCAGCTCTTTTGACCTGCTTTTCTCTTGCAAGATTTCTTTGTTTTTATCTAAACCTATGCCCCCCTTGCCTATTCCGTAGACAATACCCGATGAAATGGCGCCTGCGACAATTATTGCAATTCCTACAATAGCTATAGTAGTAATAACCGGCCACGCTTGTATCGCAACACCTAATCCGGCAGAAGGCAAAACAAAAAGACTGAGAACCGCAGCACCCAGAAACACACCTGTGCCAACGCCGAAAGTAAACCACAATACATCTTTGCCAGTTTCCGTATACATCCTCTCCCTTTTTTTTCTGAGCTCTTCTAATTTAGCCTTGCTTTCTTCAAGCTCTTCTTTAAGCCTTTCCAGTTCAGCTTTTCTTGCTTCTTTGTTCGCAGAAAAGACCTGCATCTCTATTTCTTCAGGCTTTTGACCTTTGTTTTGTGTATTGGGCATATTGCTATGTTATTGCTGTTTATTAATAAGATATAATTAATAAGTTAATAGAACATTGCACAAT
>BLZN01000174.1 GCA_014132315.1 Rickettsiales bacterium
GATTATAAGGGAATAATACCGCCGCTGCCTTGCCATCTGCTCTGGTGTATTTCATGGCTATTTGCTGGTTTTGCTCCATCTGCTTTAACGTTTCGTCCTGCATGATGAAATTTCCCTCTCCATGTGCAACCGGTAGCTCAATCTGCTCAATATTTTTTAGCCATACAGAGTGGCTGGTAACTTTGAGATGTACCCAGCGACACTGGTAAACTCCGGTTTTGTTTGCAGCAAGGGCCACAGATGGCTCATGATTCCCGATTGCTGGCACAAGCCCTAAATTAACTAATATTTGACAGCCGTTGCAGATGCCAATAGTTAGTGTGTCTCTATGGATAAATTCCTGTAATTCTTGCCAGAGATTGTTGCGTATTTTCCATGCCAATGCATTGCCAGAACCAGTATGATCTCCATATGAGAATCCTCCGGGTATTACCAAAATTTGGTATTTTTTAAGCAAGCGGGGATTAGATATTAAAG
>BLZN01000175.1 GCA_014132315.1 Rickettsiales bacterium
AGTTTATACAGTGATAGTTCAGCACAAAAAAATAATACAATGGTACATAAATAATTTGCCCCATATGGCGCATGCAGTTATTATTCACACTTTATCACTCTGGGCTCATATTCAAAAAATACAACCCTAAAATCATATCATCATGAGTATAATTACTCAGCCAAATCTTTTGTTTAATAAACAAAAATCCGCCAAAACACATGCCAGCATTGCCTCCCCAACTGCCACGGCACGTATGCCAATACAAGGATCATGCCTGCCGCCTTCAAGCGCAATGTCAATATCCTTAGCCTCAATATCTATTGTCCTCTGAGAGACAGCCAAAGAGCTGGTCGGCTTAACCGCAAAACGCACAATGATATCCTGACCGCTAGAGATCCCCCCCAAAACCCCGCCATTATTATTAGATAGAAATTTATGATCAGTGCACATTTCGTCATTATGTTCCAGACCTTGCATAGCGGCGGCTTTAAAGCCACTACCAATCTCAACTCCCTTTACTGCGCCGATGCTCATGATCGCATAAGCAATCGCAGCATCAAGCTTGTGGTAAATCGGCTCACCTAAGCCAGGCGGCACATTTTCTGCATGCAATTCGACAACCGCACCAATGGAAGATTTCTGCTTGGCCAGCTCCTGCAAATATTTCTCCCATCTTGGCACGCAAAGTTTGTCAGGGCATCTAAGCGGATTGCTTTGCGCCTCTGGCCAAGAAAAATTATCATAATCTATCTGCTCCTTCCCTATCTGGATAACCGCCCCAAGAATATTAATCTTGTCTCCCAGTATTTTTCTGGCTACAGCTCCTGCTGCCACCCGCAGCGCAGTTTCCCTGCCGCTAGCTCTGCCACCACCACGATAATCATAATGTCCATATTTCTTCCAATAGGCATAATCAGCATGACCCGGACGAAATTTATCCTTGATATATTCATAATCAGTAGAGCGATGATCCTGATTATATATAATCAGGCTAATCGGAGCCCCAGTGGTTTTGCCCTGAAAAACCCCTGATAATATATTGACTTTATCCTGCTCCTTGCGCTGCGAGACATATGCAGAGCTACCCGGTCTCCTCTTATCCAGATAATATTGAATAAAGCTCTCATCAAGCGAAACCCCGGATGGCGCTCCATCGATCACAGCCCCAATGGCCTTTCCATGGCTCTCACCCCAGGTAGAAAATTTAAAAATTCTGCCAAGACTATTAAAACTCACAAGCTTCTTGAGTTAATTTTTTAACTATTAATATATGAGACCTGCCATAAAATCTGTCTGTTAATATCTCAAAATCCGGCGGTAGATCAATACTTTCCGTTCTGGAGATCTCCAGCACAATTATGACATCAGCTGACACAAAACCACTTCTGGAAAGCATCAGCAATATCTCATTCGTCAAACCACTACCATAAGGAGCATCAGCAAAAATTATATTTGAATCTTGAATCGCTCTGCGTAAGCTTGATATATTATTACATGGTATGCTGGCCTGCAACATAGTAACATTCCCTGATTCTCCCAGCATCTCTGCATTCATTCTCGCTAAATTCAAATATTCCGGGTTTTCATCTATCATCACTGCGTGCCTTGCACCCCTGGAGAGGGCCTCCAAAGCAACCGCGCCGCTGCCGCAAAATAAATCTACGAATTTAGCTCCAACCAAAAAACCAGCGAAGCTACCGCTGCTCAATATTTTAAATACAGCATCCCGAGTCCTGCCCATGGTAGGGCGCATGGAAGAAGCAGAATTTATTATTC
>BLZN01000176.1 GCA_014132315.1 Rickettsiales bacterium
AGCCTGCTTATAACTTTCTTTAATCTGCTTCAGATCGGCATCTTGTTTATTAATAAGCTCCAGACTATTTTTAAGTAACTCATGAGCATTTTTACTGTCCCTATAATTACTCCAAGCAATTGCAGATAGAGATAAGCAAGAAGCCGACAATATTGTTGTTGCAATAATAAAAAACATATACAAATACCTAGATTGAATATTATATGTTACAACATATAAATGTTTAATAGTATTTAATTATCAATTTTTTAATAAAAAGTGGCTTGGGCCGGAATCGAACCAGCGACACAAGGATTTTCAGTCCTTTGCTCTACCAACTGAGCTACCAAGCCAAGAAGAAATATAGATATACTGGATAATTATGGAATGGTAGAGCAAAAGGATATTTAGGGCAATAGTTATTTGATTGACGTGTCATGGAGCTTTATGCATCTCTTCTGGAGCTAATTCTTTTTGTTTGCTTAAGGGTTCTGACATTGATTCTTGCGTTTCTTTTGTGCCATCTTTATCTACAACTTCTTCTTTGCTTTTTTCTTCTTTGCTTTTTTCTTCTTTGCTTTTTGCTTCTTCATTTCGTGCTGCTTCATCAAGTTCTGCTTTTAGCGCAGCCTCCTTTACTTTTGCTTTTTCTGCTTTCTCGTCTCCTTTTGCTTGATTTATTATTGCTGCGTGTGCTGCGTTTAATATCAAGGTTGCCAGCGCAGTACATATTGCTGTAACGCCAGCTGCTGCGGCCAGTAATGCTGCGCCTGTCAAGAGCTCAAGGGCGAAGTATGACGCAATCGCTACTCCGCATACTAGGAGTATGCCAACAAGAAACATAGTTATTGGGCGCTCAAGGTAGCACTTGCCTATCCATCCTGCTAGCTGCCTTTCTTTGTTAATTTCATTCGCCATAGCTGTTATTCCTCTTTGATTATGATTTATCAACAAAAAACACGAATATTATTATACTATTTATTTAACAACAATACAATTGTTTTTAGCTTTTTTATTATGGTTATTTGTTGCTTTATGAAGCACTAACTAGGTATTTAATTATTTAATGAAGTGGCAAATAATGCAAAATTTGCACCTAGTTTGCCCACATAGCATCAGCTTTTATGCTTTGTTGCAAGCAAGCACACTAAGTATAACAAAGCAACCATTTAACTCCTACTATCTGCTCCTTATATAGCGCTAATTGATAATATATTAGAAATAAATATATGCAAAACTTGTGTAAGATATCCACATTAGCAGGCTAAGAGGCAGCCCTGCTTTTATATAATCAAAAAACTTATATCTTCCTGGTGCCATGACCAAAAGATTGGTTTGATATCCTATCGGGGTTGCAAAGCAGCAGCTGCCTGCGATTATGAGTCCCCAGATAAACAGTTTAGGATCTGCATCTAGCTTTTCTCCTATCTCCAGAACTATTGGTGTAAACATCAGTCCCGTGGCATTATTACTCATGAGTTCATTGAAGAATACTATTATCAGGAATAGTGCAGACATTATGCCAACCGGGCTCATGCCGCTTGTTATGCTAAGTATCTTGCTAACTATAAATTGTACCCCCCCTGTTTTTTCAATAGCCAGGCTCATCATGTAGGCTGCGCTGATCACCAGGAAAACTCGCAGATCCAGCGCTCTTATTGCCTGTTGCACGCTGATTGATTTGGTGATTATCAGCAGAGTAACGCCAAATATTGCGCTCACCAATATGGGCAAGATCCCGGTAATTGCTAACGTTACTGTGAGTGCAGCTATTACATTCACCCTAGTTATCAAGTTGCGGTTTGGTATGTCTTCTGTTGTTGGATTTAGCAGCAGCAGATCTTTCTGTGCCTCTATATTTTTTAGGGTGTCTCTGCTGCCTAAGATCAGCATCACGTCTCCTGCTTGCAGCTTGATTTGTGATAGTTGCTGTCTGATAACTTGGGCTCTTCTTTGTATTCCCAGTACTATTGTGCCGGAAAAATAGCGGAAGCTGAGCTGCTCGAGTGTCTGTCCAATCATGCGCGATGCAGGAGCAACCACAACTTCTGCTAATATTGATTGTTTGTTTGCTGTATTATCAGGTTGATTTTGCTCACTGAAATAGCTATTTTCTAAGATGAGATGCGGTTTGTTTCTAATTATCTCCGTTAATATGCTTTTTGTGGCTACTATCACTAGTATATCATGAGCTTTGATTGTGATTTCTCCGTCAAAAGGATAGAAAAAAGCATGTTCCCCCCGCTGTAGCATCATAACTCTTAACTCTTCAGTGAAAAAGTCCAGCTTGTTGTGCTTTAGCTTTGCACCGATGATTTCCGAGTCATATGTGACATCTATCTGCGCTATAAATTTACGTTCCTCTTCCTTGCCGATTATTTGGCTTGAGATTGAAGATCGATTTGGCAGCAGCATCGGCAGAATTATCATCACATATAACATGCCAATTCCTGACATGATTACTCCCGGTAATGTGCAGTAAAATATATTTAGATTTACCGAGCTAATTTCCTTTATTTTTGCTGCTATGAGCATGCTGGTGCTGTTGCCTATTAGGGTCAGCATGCCTCCCAGCGATGCGGCGAACGCGAGCGGCATCATTACTTTGCTTGGCGATATCTCTAGCCTTTTTGCAATGCTGCTTAGGATAGTGATGAATATCACCACCACTGGGGTGTTGTTCATTGCTGCGCTGATTAGATAGGTGACCACTAGTATCAATATCATTGGTACTATTGGGTGGGTTTTGCTTCCTATTTTTGATATGAGGTTCCCAACTGCATTCAGAGAGCCGCTTAGGACTATTGCACGACCAATAATCAGCATTGCCATCACTGTAACCAGGGCGGAATTAGAAAAGCCCCTGAGCAAAATTTCCGGAGCCAGAATATTTTCTTGGTTTTTGTATAAGGGGAATATTGCGAAAAATGTTATAAGTAGACCAATCAGACAAATTGATATATTTTCAATGGCGAATTTTTCTGTTGCGTAGAGTATTATAGCGACGATTATTGTAATTAAGGCGGCAAACATATGGAGCCCTGGGAATAGCTCGCCCAAAGCCAATATTCCCTGCATATAGCCTCAGATTAAACTTTGATTAAATGATATTGAATAAAAAATAATTTTGCAATGTGGTTTTATAGTAAATATATAAAGTATTTGCAATTGTGATTTAATTTATTTATAATATATTAATTCATTAAATAATGGTTTCAATAATGATAAGATGGATTTTTATAGCTTTTCTGGCATTCATCTCTCCTGCTCTTGCTGATTCGAATACTGAAGAACATCAATCCTCAGAAGACATTCTCAGTTTGCGAGAAGGTGATATTTATCTCGGCAGCGTAGATGCGCCCATTATTATGATTGAATATGATTCTTTATCTTGCATTCATTGTGCGCGTTTTAATAGCGATGTTTTGCCTTATATTAAGAAAAACTACATAGACAAAGGATATGTCTTGTTCGTGATAAGAGATTTTCCGCTGGATCCCGCTGCTTGCCACGCTGCGATGCTGAGTCGTTGCTATGCAAAAGGCGATGCCTCTAAGCTTGAACGTTTGCGCAGTGCTCTTTTTAAGCATCAGAAGAGCTGGCTGAAAAATGATTACAAGCCTGCTCTAAGGAATATTGCTAAGCTCGCTGGCATGAGTGACGAAGAAATCGATGGCTGTATAAATAATCCCGAGTTTAAGACTAAAGCAGCCAAAAGCCGCTTGGATGCAATAATTCACTTAAATATAAGTGCTACGCCCATATTTTTTATAAATGGCATACGCTCTGCTGGCTTGAATTCTATTGAGTATTTTGATAGCATGATCAACGAGATTTTAGAGGAAAAATCTCATTCTGCCAAAGAGCGATATAATCAGTAGAATATATTTGATTGCATATAGTGAGTGATCCCTTAAAACAGTTTGAAGTAGCGCCGATAATCAAGCTACCGCCTTTTTTTGGTGTTAGTATTGATTTTACTAATGCCTCTTTGTTTATGTTGTCTGCTAGTTGCTGCGCGGCTCTGCTGCTGTTCATTGGGATCCGTAGAGGAGAGATGGTGCCTGGCAAAATGCAATGTTTGGTGGAGATATTTTATAATTTCGTTTCCAATGTTTTTCACAGCAACACACAGATCAAGGATAAGTTTTATTTCGACTTTGTTTTTACTATTTTTCTGCTTGTGCTGTTCGGAAATGTTATTGGTCTCTTGCCCTTTAGTTTTACTATAACTAGCCATATAATCGTAACATTTGTCCTTGCTCTTATTGTGTTTCTCGTGGCTATTTTTGCTGGTTTTGCGAAACAGAAAATGGGTTTTTTTAGGATGTTCTTGCCCAGTGGCACTCCTTGGTGGCTTATGCCCCTTATGGTTATAATTGAGTTGTTTGCGTTTTTGGCAAGGCCCATCACTCTTTCTGTGCGGCTTGCGGCGAACATGATGGCAGGACATATTATGCTAAAGGTTATAGCAGGTTTGGCCATTAATTTTAGTTTTGTATTTTTGTTAGCACCTTTAGCATCATTGGTGCTATTGATTGGTTTTGAATTTTTTGTTTCTGTTTTGCAGGCTTATATATTTATGGTGTTGACATGTGTTTATATTAATGATGCATTAAGGGAACATTAGAAATTTAATTTTATGAGGTTATATTATGGAAGGAGATGCTTTTAGGTTTTTGGCAGCTGGTTTAACCGTGTTTGGCATGCTTGGTTCGGCCGTAGCGGTTGGTAATATTTTTACTGCAATGCTAAACGGTATTGCGCGCAACCCTTCTGCGGAGCCAAAATTATCCAAGTATGTTTATGTGGGTGCGGGGCTGGCTGAGGCCATGGGCTTGTTCTCTTTGGTTGTGGCGCTGCTGCTGATATTTAAATAGGAGGCAGCATGAATTTGCCTCATCTGGATTATACTACTTATAGCTCCCAGATTTTTTGGCTACTGCTGAGCTTTACTTCGTTATATTTGGTGGTTTCACGCGTAATCCTGCCGAGAATAAGAAGTACTTTGCAGGACCGGGATCAAAAAATTAGTAGTGACTTAGACAGAGCTAATTCTCTGTCTAAGATGTCCCGAGAATTGGAAGCTGAGTATGATCATGAGATACAAAATACGCAAAAAATCGCTCTGACTTCTGTTGCGTATCTTGAAGAGAATGCCGCTGAGGAGCACGAAGCCTTCAAGGCGAAACTAAAGAAGGACATGCAAATGCAGCTTGAAAGCGCTGAAAAAGAGCTGGATGTGCTGCGGAGAAATCTTCACAAGGATTCTGCTGGCTCTATTTTAGATTTTGCTAAATTATATTATGAGTTAGTTTTTAGCAAGTCTTGTGAGGAAGAATTGCGAGGATATGTGGATAGGTTACTAAAAAAACATGCTGATTAATCCTGCATATTTGGTTGACATCGCATCCTGTGTTTTTTTTGCTTCGCTGTTTTTGCTTGGCAAAAGGCGTCTCAATTCAGCCTTGGAGAAGAAGATTGGCTCTATAGAGCATAGTATCAAAGATGCGGAGGAGCAGTCGGCAAGGGCTCATGCTTTGCTTGAAAAACAACAAAATAGGAGAGCTGAAATTGAAAAAAAAATCGCAGAAATTACTGCAGAGGCCAAGAGGGAAATCGAGAGAATTGCTCTTTATGCCAAACAGCAAGAAGAGCAAGAGGTGACGAGGTATGCTAGTCTAGCACGGCAATCCATTGACGCTCTGCAGAGAGATTGCGTTGAGGAGTTTCTGAAGTTTAATGTTAACTTTGCAATACAAGCTATAATAGATTTCCTAAGTGATAAATTAAATGATGAGGATTTTCAGATTGAAAATATAGACCTTGATATTCTTAAAAAAATTAATAATACTAATTGATACTTAGCTTTCTTTTTGGTTAATTTCTATATTATCTATGTTTATGATTGCTTGGCCACGACTTAACGTGCTGCCTTCCTTGGCTAATATTGACTTAACTGTGAAGTTCCCTTCAGCATAAATAGTATTTTCCATCTTCATTGCTTCTATTATGCAGATGGGCTGGCCTTTTTTCATCTTTTGTCCTTCTTGAGTGTAGATTTTGGTTAGTATACCCGAGATTGGTGAGGTAATTGTGTTACTTATTTGTTTTTTGCTGGTCTTAAACTTTATATTATTTTTTAATTTAGCTGTATATGCACTAAAAACCGAGCACTGTGCCTCGTATCCTGCGCTGGCTATCAGATATTGATATTCTTTGGCAATCTCTATCTTTACGTTGGTTTTGATGCCATTTATTGAGCATTTTGCCAGCTGCATTCTGCCTGGTGTGAGATGATGCATGTTTAGCTCAAGTGCTGTTTGATCAAGCAGTACTTTCATGTCATTATCGCGGAGAGATGCGACGACATCATAGCTATTTCCTTGAATGAATATAGATAGGTGAGCAGAATCATCTATTGTTGTTTGTATGCTCTTTAAGCGCCTCAGATAGATATAAGCGCTCACTGCAAGAAAAATATTAAGCATTTGCTTAGTGGGCTTGTGGGGGACGTATCCTCCGGGATATTCATGTTGCATGAAGTTGGTCGAGATATTGCCGCTGATGAATTTTGCATTTCTAAATACAGAGGAAAGAAAATTTATATTATTTTCCACCCCAGAAATAATAAACTGATCCAGGCTATTTTGCATGATTTCTATGGCATGCTGACGGGTTTTGCCGCACGCGCAGAGCTTGGCCATCATTGGATCGTAGAACATCGTGATGCTGTCTCCTTCTGCTATTCCGCTATCTATCCTTACCGTCCCTCCATCGGATGCATGGGGCGCATCAGGTCTTGCTTCTGGCTCGAGATAGGCTCTAATCCTGCCGGTAGAGGGCATAAACGCGCGATCCTCTGCATATATTCTTGCCTCCATTGCCCAGCCGTTGATCTTGATATCCTCTTGGGCGATTGAGAGCGGCTGCCCGGCAGCGATCCTGACCATCTGCTCAACCAGGTCAACTCCTGTGATCATTTCTGTCACTGGATGCTCCACTTGCAGGCGCGTGTTCATCTCCAGGAAATAAAAATTTTTGTTCGGCTCCATGATGAATTCCACCGTGCCGGCTGATTGATAATTTATAGCTTTTGCTAGCTTGATGCTCTGCGTATACATCTTGTCCCGTGTTTTTTCGTCTAGCAGCGGGCTTGGTGCCTCCTCGATTACCTTCTGATGCCTTCTTTGGATTGAGCATTCGCGCTCACCCAGGCATATTATCCTGCCATGATGGTCTGCGAGGATTTGTATCTCAATGTGCCTTGGATTTTGTATATATTTTTCCAGAAAAATTCGCTCATCTCCGAAGCTATTTTTTGCCTCATTGGCAACGGAGCTAAAAGCTGCGGCAATTTCGTCTGCGCTATGGACTATGCGAATTCCTTTGCCTCCGCCGCCGGCTGCAGCTTTTAGCATCACCGGATATCCTATCTCTTTTGCAGCACTTTTCGCTTCGGTGGTGTCTTTTGCTGGCTGTCCTGCGATTATATTCACCCCATGTTTTTTGGCCACTTCTTTTGCAGCGATTTTATCTCCCATAATGGCTATTGCCTCTGGCTGCGGGCCAATGAAGGCAACATTTTGCCTCAGCGCTTCCTCGGCGAATTTTGCATTTTCCGAGAGAAAGCCAAACCCGGGATGTACCGCGTCTGCCTGGCTGCTGATTATTGCATTGATTATATTTGGTATATTGATATAGCTTTGCGCAGATGGTGCTGGGCCAATGCAGATAGCTTCATCTGCCATCTTGGCGTGTTTGGAGCTAGAGTCTATATCAGAAAAAACTGCAACTGACTTTATATCCATTTTTTTTAGCGTTTTGATTATTCTGCAGGCGATTTCGCCCCGGTTGGCAATCAATACTTTTTTAAACATGATTTGCGTAAAAAGTAGATTTATATATGTAAAAATTAGAGCAAATTCTCATTAAAAACACAAGGCTAATAGCTTCTTGGCTATATATATATTTGTCGATTAATTGCTGTTTTGCGGAATTTATTTTATTTATATCGCTCCATTTAAAATCTCTAATAGCTGAAGTTTAATTGATAAACATTTTTATATTGCATATAGCTTTTGGGCTTTATACAATAAACTAGGCGTAATTTATAAAAACAGCCGTATGTTACCTATACTGATTGCTTTGCATGTTTTTGTTGCATTGCTACTGATTCTTTTGGTGTTGCTGCAAAAACCAAAAGGTGACGCTGCGTTTTCTGCGGCTAGCAACACTTCATTGCCCAGAGCTAGATTTAGCTTCATTGCCAAGTTTACTATGGTGGTGGGATTGGTGTTTTTGTTGAATAGCATTCTGTTGTCTTTGGTGGGGTCACATATTTTGGGCAAGGGTGCTTTCTCTGATGGTGCGTTAAGCCAAAACAGCAATGCCGTTATTGAAAATGACAGCAACGCAGGTTCTGTGGACGCTCCATTTGAAAAATGAGCCACCCCCGTTGTTTATAAGAGGACTCTATGTGCTCATCTTTCACTAACAAGAAAAAAGTCTATGAAGGCAAAGCCAAAGTATTGTTCGAGGGTCCTAAGCCAGATTTTTTGGTGCAATATTTCAAGGATGATATAACTGCGTTCAATAACACAAAAAGAGCCGTGATTTCAGGAAAGGGAGTACTTAATAATCTCATCTCATCTCATCTCATGGCTCTTTTGGAATCTATCGGGATCAAGACCCACTTTGTAAAAGTTCTCAATATGCGCGAACAGCTAGTGAGGAGGGTTGAGATAATACCTTTGGAGCTAGTGGTGAGAAATTTTGCTGCGGGTGGTATTATTAAGAGGCTGGGCCTCAAGGAGGGGCAACAGCTGCCTGAGCCAATAGTTGAGCTTTATTATAAAAAAGATGAGCTCGGTGACCCCTTGATTACAGAAGAGCATGCTCTAAGCTTTGAGTTTTTAAGCGCTTGGGAGCTAGACGACGTTAAAAGATTGGCATTGCGTGTTAATGATTTTTTGTCCGGTTTGTTTTTGGGTGTTGGCATACGTTTGGCTGATTTTAAGCTAGAATTTGGACGTTGCTGTATTGCCGATAATATGAAGATTGTTGTTGCTGATGAGATAAGTCCTGATTCTTGCAGATTGTGGGACATAAAAACTAATGTTAAGATGGACAAGGATGTGTTTCGTTATGATCTTGGTGTTGTGGCTAGTGCTTATCTGGAAGTTGCGAAGCGTTTATGTGTCTTAGAGTAGTGTTTATTATTGTTAATTTTATTGATATTTTAATTTATTTTTAATGAAATATTTGCTACCCTATTTAGGAGATAATTTATTTTATTTAAGGTTTGTATATGACAGCTGATCCAAGAGATAGGCCGCTAGCCCAAGATTCTCAAGAAGAAGAGACTTATGACGCTCTAGAAAATTATCACTCTTCAGAAGAAGATGTTTATATGGCGCCAGTTAGAACAGGAACAGGGACGCCTGGCATCGATGCTAACGATACCAGCGCTCTTGGGCCCCTCCCTCCAATACCTGACGAGACAACTAAAAAGTCGCTCTTGAGCCGAGCAGCAAATACAGTCGGGGGTGGCTTTAAAAGGGCTGGTAAGTATGTCGCTGGACAGGCAAGAGAAGCGCTTGGTCTAAAAGATGTGATCAAGGAACAAGGGATTGACGCAAGTGGCGTGGAGTCAATTAAGTTTAATATATCTAGAGGACAGAGAAACAAGATAGAATCGATTACACTAACAGTGCCACCAGACAGAGGACCGGAAAGGGGGAAACTAAAAGTTGAGATTCGTTCTAAGCGCCCTAATTTCTTCACTAATGCTGACCATCACAAACTTCAAAATAAGTTTAGAGAAAAAGGCATTAAGTTTGAGCGGGATGTTGATAATAATAAATATACAATCGAGATAGACGTAGTAAATGATCCAAATTGGGAGCAGAATCTGAGATTTGCTCTTGAAAAATTTAATGTTACAAAAAAGCAAGCTAACGTTATTGTTGGAAAGGCTAAAGCAACAAGGACGGAGCTTCTGGCTCAAAGGGGTCAAGCACCAGAAGATTTGGATGTAAACCTTACAGGAACAGAGGTAGGGAGAGATGAGGTGCGAGAATTAGATGAGTTAGACAGAGAAACGCAGCAACAGGATCCACTGAGCGCGACCGGAGCAGACCAAAGCAGACCTAATAGATTTCATAAAGAACGCACTCCTGAGCAGATTGCGAACATGAATGAGCTAGAAAGAGTATTGCAGGCCAGGAAAGATCCAACTAGAATGGCTAAAGTGCAGAAAGCTGTAGAAGAATTAGAAAACCGCAGACAAAACCCATTATCCTCAGAACAGAGGGGCTCGCCAAGCCGTCCAGGAACTGCCCCTCCCGACAACCTGACGGATACGCCTGTTCCTCCTGGATTAGGTAAGCCAATAGAAGAGCCTACGGCAGACCTCAACCTCCTTCCTCCTTATCCTGCAGGAGGTCCACCAGTGCCGCCTAGACCACAGTCACGTCCGCGTATGAATCCGCATAGTGACCGTCCTCTTCCTGCTCCTCCTTCTGAGCTGCCTGGGGCACGACTTCAGTCCAGATTAGCTGATCTTAAAGAAGCAGAAACAGGTCTTAAAGTTGACATTGGAAGGCTTAGTGAGGCATTGGGACAAGTTGAGGTAGAGGATGCTTCACCGGAATTAGCTGACAGTGCGAAATCCGTGAGTCCACCGGATGTGCCGCAGCAGAAAGGTGGCGGTAGGACAATCTAACAAGCGCTAAGGAATACTGGGTGTTTTGGATAGGCGGATATAGATAGAATCTATTGCTTTGTGGTCAAAAAGTTTTGCTAATTTTTCCAGAATAATATGCTCATGGTATTTTAGCTCCAGCGCGATAGAGCTGTTGTCGGCCACAATGCACAATGTTCCACGATTTTTATTATTATAACTGAGTTTTATCGGCTGGCTATATTGAGCCAGCTTTTTGCCCGCTATGCTCTCCCAATCATCGATAATGTTGGTAGTTTTAAAGCCAAAATTTTCTGCAATTGGCTTTGATATAAGCTTGATTATCTCCTTAATTGGCTTTAGCCTCCCTCTAGTAGTCATGCCTAGCTTGAATTTGTGCTCTATTAGGAATTTTAGCAGAGATTATTTTGTTTTCCTATGCCGTTTAAAAAATTTTAGGTCTTTATACAATAATTATCGTCTTTAAGTTTTTTGCTCCTCTGGCTGTCTTTTGAATGACTTTGATCTTGGGATGCTGCAGCTCGATGATAGGCATGTCGTGTAGCATGATTTATGTTGTATGACCAGGCTGAATTAATTATAATGTCGGCCAACCAGAGGCAGCTCTATTTCTTATCAGCCACCTAAGATTCTACATCGCATATACCATTTAGCTTTCTCTTTCTATGCGTCTTACCAATAAAAATAATTTTGCCCATAGCAAAAGCCTGAGATTATTTTCTGGCTGTATTCATGCTGAATCTTTAAAGAAATTTTTAGATGGATTTAAGCTAGATTACAAAAAAAGACAGGTTAGCTCTACGTTTTTTGATATTATTTGTGATTATATTTTGCTGATTCCATTTTTGGGGCTGATTGGCTTTATATCTGCGGTTTATCATTTGCGTCGCAATGAAGCGCTGGTTTCTAATATCCCCAAGCTCCTTGACTATAAAATTTGTAAACTCAAAGCCGACAAGCTCCTCAGGAACAAAGCACGACCTGAAAACTATCCTTTTGTTGCCCTTGAACTCGAGAATTATTGCAAAAGCAGTATAAGCAGATCGGTTTTCTTTAGCGTCTTTAGGCCTGCTCTGCTCTGTACTCTGTCCATTGCTTTGTCCTTGCTGGTGTTGCCACAGATTTTTTTGTTTACTTCCACATTGGCCATAGTTCTTTATGCACTCGGGGGCATTGTGTTGCTTTTTGGGCCGATCTTATTGTTTTTTATTGCTAGTTATTTCAGCGATAATTCTAAACTTATAGTTGCGAGTGAGCTGGATAAAGCGGCTACTCAGGAGATTATCCATAACAAATTAGTGGAGCTAAACGGCACTGAGCAAAGAAAAATGTCTGATCTGCCTCGTGCCTCTGGCCTGAAAAACAGCCTTGCTGATATCAAATTTTTTCTAAAATTTAATAAATTTTTGTTAATTACTGGTGGATTTTTTATCCTAGATTTAGTTTTTGCATTGCCGATTTTTAGCTGTTTTTGCATATTATCGACAGTGATATTTGTTGCGTTACATCATAAAGCCAGAAGGGCTAAGCTTGTTAATTTGGATGAGGAATTTTTCAAGACAATTGCCGATGAAGTAAATGCACGCACACTTGGTTTTTTTGGCTCCACGGCGCTAGAGAAATATATAGAGAAAAACAGGGCTGCCTTGGCGGCGGCACTAAAATTAAATCGCAGCGCCTCCTCTGCTCAGATAGCAGAGGAGCTTATGCAACACCACAATATTTTTCTTCTAGCGGCATTGGTTTGTTCTGTTTATAGAGAGAGCCTGCTGGCGGGAAAAGATGGGCCCGTTTTGGAGCATCAGCTCGATTCGTCGATTGTTAAATCTCGGTCTAATAGAGAGTTTAGTGACGTTTTGCTGACGGGGTTATACCACGGTTTTTGGCTGAGCCTTGGGTTGCTGGGGATATTGAACTTTTGTGGCTTTGGCTTGACGGTTTTATTGGTGTCTTTCAGTGTTGGCTTTGGTGTCTCTGGCGTCATATCTGGTTTTGTGGCACATCATGAGAGAATGCTCTGTCTTGATATCTTCAGGGGTGTCATGGGACATCAAGATATTAGCAGCAATGCACGACGTTTTATTGCAAGTAACAATCTCTCCCTGATTTGTAGGCGTGATATATGTAGCTTTATGAACCAAGCTCCGTCATATATATCGGAATGTGCCTCTCAGCCACAAGAATTAACCAGTGTCGAGCCTGCTGTTGCCTTAAGCAGCGTTGCGGATGTTGCTGTGCAGGGCTTGTGATGGATAATATATTTGCGCCAGCAACTATAATTGGGAAATCTGCTGTTGCTATCATCAGGATTTCTGGCCCTGGGGCATATCTTGCGCTGCAATTTTTGGGCGTGAAAGCTGAGATTAAGCCCAGAGTTGCTACCCTGAGAAAGATATTCACTAGCGCTGGAGAGGTGATAGACCAGGTGCTGGTGCTGTGGTTTCCGGCACCGGATAGCTTTACTGGCGAGAATGTTTTGGAGATACAGACACACGGCAGTCGTGCTGTGGTGAGCATGGTCATTGCCGAACTTTCAGCGATTGAGGGTTTTAGGATAGCTGAGCCCGGCGAATTTACCCGCAGGGCGCTTGCGAACAACAAGATTGATTTAGTGCAGGCCGAGGGGCTGGCTGATTTGGTTAATGCAGAGACTGCAGCGCAGGCGAAGCAGGCTTCAAGGCAGATGTCAGGTGAGCTAACAGTGCTGTATCACTCATGGCGCGGTGTTTTGATTAAAATTCTGGCAACTGTTGAGGCTGAGATTGATTTTCCTGATGAGGGAATTCCAGCTGATCTTAAAGAGAAATTTTTTGCTGAAATTGCTGAGCTAAAACGGGATATTCGCGGGCATCTTGATGATAATAGGGCAGGGGAGAGGCTGCGAGCGGGTTTTTGCATAACGATTATTGGGCCTCCGAATGTCGGAAAGTCCAGTTTGCTAAATTTTTTGGCGCGTCGGGAGGCAGCGATCGTCTCAGAGCATGCCGGCACTACTAGGGATATAGTTGAGGTGCATCTGGATATCCAGGGTTATCCTGTGATTGTTGCGGATACTGCTGGTTTGCGTGCTGCTGCTGATCCTGTGGAGAAGGAGGGCATAGGACGTGCAATAAGGAGCGTGGAATCCGCAGATCTGATAATCGCATTATTTGATGTCAATAAACTGCCAGATCTTGATGGTTTTACTTCAGGTCTGCTGGCACGAAACAGCATCCTGGTGGCAAGCAAAGCTGATATGGCGCAAGATTGGCACGAAAAATTCTGCGAGGAGAGGGGTCTGCTGCTGATTTCTGTTCATAATCAGCGCGGAATTGATAGGCTGCTTGGCTTGATTGCCCAGCGCACTCAGGAGCGGCTTGCTGCAAGTGCTGATCCGATGATCACTAGGACAAGATATCGCGATGCTTTAAAATCTGCATTAGCACACATAGAAAAGCTGAATTTTGACATGGCGGCTGAGCTTTTAGCAGAGGAGCTAAAAGCAGCCGCGCGGCATATCGGAGGCATCACTGATAAAATTGATACGGAGGATATATTAAGCGAATTATTCGCTAGCTTTTGTATAGGAAAATAGCCTTGAATATTCGCTAATATACATCTTATTATTTTTTATAAAGTCAATACTCTAATCTAGCATTGGTGCTCTATATCGCAGCCAAAATTTATTACTGATTCTGAATCTGCTTCTGAGATTATTGCCCCACCATCCAGACCTAATGTTTCTTGTTTTTGTATGGGCGGCCTTCTGGATTTTTCTGATGAATCTTGTCCACTCTTCTGTTCATCATTGGATTTTTCTGA
>BLZN01000177.1 GCA_014132315.1 Rickettsiales bacterium
AAAATATAAAATAAGTGAAGATGGAAAAACTGTTATGCTGCTTTCGCCAAATGACTCGGAAGCAAAGTCTGCTAAGGAAGGCGAACTGCAGTTTGGATTCAACCCGCAGGACATATCACGAGGCTATCCTGTGTGGATGGATCTTGTTCCAGGTGGGAATGCTCCTGTCGGGATAGAATACCTTACAATCCAAGTGTCTGTAAACAAGAATGCTAAAAATGAATCCATATCAGGTTTCGTTAATAATGTCAACCGCAAGGGTAAATATAAAGATCAAAGGGGCTTCTATAAAGATCAAAGGGGGGTCTTCTTTGCGGGGGGCGCCACTCCTCCAGAATGGCGCAAGGTTAAACATCTTAGGTTCGCAAACGAAAAGGCCTGCGATTATGTAACCGATTATCTTAAAAGTATAGATTTTAATGATCATTATAAATACATTCTGCGCCGTCCAGATTTCATGGAAGGTTACCCTTTATTAAAAAAGACACAGGAAGGCATAAAACTGGAAAGTTTTTCAGCTACACCAGAAAAGCCAGCTTTAAGCAAAGAATTATTTGCAGAACATGCTAAAGTGCTATCAGGCATAAGAGATGAATTCGTAGAATTACTCGAGCAAGATATTGCCAAAAAACCTGTCTTGAAGGTGCAGAAGAGGGGTGAGCTCATAAAAATTAG
>BLZN01000178.1 GCA_014132315.1 Rickettsiales bacterium
TTTTGCCAGACAACACAGCAGTGCCTGCATTTTGCATAATGACCTTCGAGGCTAAGAAACATTCATCTAAAAGAACCCCCTCCGGCAGATATCTGTACGAATCCAGGCCAGATGACAGCCCGGCAGTCAGCCTCACGTTTGCCGAAGCTAAGCAATTTTGCAACGACTTAAACGCCCATTATAATGCTACAGGATATAAACTCATCACCGAAAGTCAGTGGCTTTCAGTGGCTGGAAAAATCATCAATCTCGATGAAAACTGGAGCGGCGGCTCAGTCGGCAGCGGCAAAGTGAAAATTGGCCGTGTCTATAGTGGTGCGCAAAGCGGGGTTAGTTACAACACAAGTGCTTTTGCAAGCGGCACTGCAGCAGGAGACCGCCAGCTCAGCAAGCTCAGAATCTCCACCGACCCTAAAATCGCAGAAGAAGAGCAATATGTCTGGGATCTCTCCGGAAAT
>BLZN01000179.1 GCA_014132315.1 Rickettsiales bacterium
AAATAATAGTAATAATGCTACTAATACTTAAAATATTAACATAAAGAACTGTTTAACAATTTTAAGTAGACAAAACAACCAAAGACCATTATCATTTGCCAAGATATAAAATCAAATTGAGGAATGATATATTCTCTGGCAAGCAAATCAAATGCAAAGATCAATTTATTTCTGCATGTAATCAACAAACGCAGCGACGGATACCACACAATCGAAAGCCTAATAGCTTTCACGTCTCTGCATGATGTAGTCACTATAACTACAGACGATAAGCTAAAAGTAGAGTTCACAGGGTCCATCATAACACAAGACAATCAGATAGATCCAGTAAATAACACAGTCTATAAAGCAGCCAAGCTGCTATCTGGCTATGCCAAGATAGACCCTAATGTACGTATCACAATAAACAAAAGCATACCAATTGCAGCTGGACTGGGCGGTGGATCTGCAAACGCTGCCACAGTATTGCGACTACTGAAACAGCTCTGGTCCATAGACGTAAGCAACCAAGAACTCAGCAAAATCGCACTTGAAGTAGGCGCAGATACCGTTGCTTGCTTACATCACAAATTGTGCATAGCCAGAGGCATCGGAGAGCAAGCAGAGGTTTTGACACAAGATTTTGGGTTACAAGGCATGCAGCTGTTATTAGTGAATCCCGGTGTATCTTTGCTGGCAAAAACAGTTTATCAAGCTTACAGGGGGCCATATCGCGATCCAATGAGCTTCAACAATCTAAAACAAATCTTCAGTAACTCATCTAATGACCTGCAAAAACCGGCCTCCCATATTGCACCAGAAATCAACGAAGTAATCAGCGCGCTGCAGCAACAGGAAGGCTGCAAATTAGCGAGAATGTCAGGCAGCGGCGCCACCTGCTTTGGCATATTTGAAGATAGCGCGCAACTGCAAAAAGCAGCAGAGAACATGAATTCAAAGTGGTGGTCAAAGACTGCTACGATCTTCTAGGGATTCCATCTGGGGAAAGATGGTTTTTCAGGAGAGTTGCTGAAAGGATCATAAGGATCTCTAGGCAACTGTTTTAATGCCTCTATCAAACTTTGCCCTGTTGCAGCACGCATTCGGCTACTCGGTGGCTGCGCATTTTGCCTAGCTTTGCACTCTTCTTCAAAAGCCACCAATGTCTGCCGGAGTGCTTCTTTATAGCCTGGCAGAGGTCTGCACTCCCGCGGCTTATGACCTTTTTCGCAAACAACAACAAGATCATTTTCATCACAGTCTTTCATGATCTTCTTTAATACATCATAAACTTTTTCTTTATTATGATGGGAAAAATTGTTAATAAAGTAATCTAATTTATATGATGAAGGATTAGCAAAATATTGCCCCGCTGCTTTAAAAAATTCTTTGCAGAAATCTTTTAATGTCGTATCTTCTGCCTGGTGATCTGGAATACCATGCACACAGTTAGCCACTAATCCTTTTCTTTGAACCTCGCATCCCCACGGCAATACTTCCTGCATAGGGACATGTCTTTTTGACAAGACAAGCGCAGCTCGCAATATTAACTGAAATGCAGCAGGTCTGGGCGGTTCCGGCAGATTATTATGCATAGCCACGATGAGTTTAATAAAGTTTTGCTGCCAATCATCAATAGGATGCAGTCCATTTTTAGTGGACATAAAATTGCTGTATGTTGATCCGAGCCACTTCTTGAGGCTCTCGGGATCACTCATATGATTAGGACTCAAAAAATATGATGAACTTAGAGTGCTTGGATCTTCTTTTTGATATAAAAGAAATTTAAGCCCCAATTTGCCATCTTCCTCTTCATAGGGAAGTATCTCCCATAGAGTCATAATTCAGCTCAATTTTATAATATAGTTGTACTAATAAGATTAATATGCTTAGATTACTAAAGCAAGATAAAATAATAATACACTGGCAGGTTGCTTTGAAAAGCAGAATTATAATGCATCAAAGTCGCCTAATTTGTCGCTATGCCCACTAAGAAGCATAAAAATTTGGTTTGCCGAAGCAGAGACGGCACAATATAAAGCAATATAAACATTGTAATATTGGGAGTCAGGATTAGCATAGCCTCTGAGCGATCACCATCTAGATTCAGAGCATTTAACAGCCAAGCTTCTCACGAAAAATCATAATAAATATGCAGTGCAGCAAAATGAGTATATTAACAAAGCAGACGCAGAGAAAAGAACGCTGTGAAGATAAAATCAACACGGCAAATTGCATGAGAAAATATGCAGTGCAGCTACTGAATGCAGCAATAGCTTCTGATCAATAAGCAAATAGCCACAGCCCAAGTGGAATTTGCCCTGGAAGCCAAATAAACTATTATCTTAACAATTATCCTTTCCATGCAATGGCTATAAGCAACATAGAACCAACACATAAGCAGGTGCAAAGCGCACTGAAGGCACCTAATGCTGCATTGCTCGCTTGTCTCAGAATAAGGTAAGATAGGTATGCGCCCATCGAAGAACTTATCGCAAAAATAGCTACCATAACAGGCTTGGGAAGCGGAAGACCTTTGAGCTCATAAGCATCTTTGGCCTCATATCCTGAGGCTCTCAGGAAAAATTTGGCTATTCTATGGCGTGTCACTCCGCCAACAGCACAAGAAATAAACCCTGAGAGAACAGCAACCAAAAAAGCAGGCAAGCCGAAAAACCCAAATATGCCCCCCAATATAAAGCCAGCTCCGGTTGACACCAGAAGCAATGCCAGATGAACTATAGGGTTTGGATAACGCGTTGACCTCATAAATACTACCGGAGATTGTAGAGTCAATTCTAGCAAGCTAAATTTCTATGTGCAAGCAGATTATTCATCTTCACTGGCATTACCACGGTCAGGGATATAACTGGTATGGCTCTTCTATGTTGTTCTCTTTATCGGACTCAGAGACCACCACTTGTGTTGCACGACAATAATCCAAGATTGTTTGTTGACCAAGAACCATTTCAGGGTGCTATAAGTGCAAGCTCGATAATCCATCCCTTATCTGCATCTGCTCTACTGCTCCTGAGTCATCCATCCTTCTTGATGGTAATGACGAAGTGTCAAAGGTACATAGATAAGAGGCATCTATATAGGCCTCAAAGCACTTTGGTGAGTCCAGGGACAATCCAGAGATTTTGGTAATCTTCTCCTCGCCTTTATAATGAGGCAGAAACTTTGCCTTTTCTATCAAGACTTGAAAATGCTCTATTGCATGCATCCTTTCTGAAATATTATGTCCTTTATTACAAAAATAATCCTTAAATTTCTCAAGTAACTTTTTTACTCTTTGAGAGGAGCCGAAGATATCATCTATTGCGCGTTCTATCTGCATAAACATAATCATAGGATCTTTTATAGTCTGCCTATTCATGATAATTTCATAATATGAACAAATTATTAGCTATATAGTAACACATTTATACAAAATTGTATATAAAACTTTATCTATTAACCCCAGAATTAAAACATGCGAAGAATATATTGTAAATCTTGGATATAAAATCTCTACCAAAAGCAGCAGGATTTTCAGCAATAGATAAAGATTAATAACTAAGCATTATTGATATTATAATCATAAAAAGATTAACCATAGAGATTTACATAGAAAGCTTGCGCAATCTCCGATCGCTAAAAAGCCTGAGAAATATGAACTTATAGATAGCATCAGCTCAATATGGGCCATAATATGGACCATAAATGAATACAAAACCAGTAACTCTGAGCCCCACCCAATAGACTGCCAAGGGAAAACAAGCATGTTCCGGTAGGCCACCAAAACAGAATCTTAGCTTACTGGTATACGCAGCAAGGCCGTAACAACAAGCTGCCATTCCAGGAAAATTTCGGGAGATATTACCCGCCGCATCATCCATCCTTATTGCCGTCCCTTATGCATGACACAAAGAGCCATCCCCCTATTTCATCAAATCTAGAAGAGGGTTTTTAGGCCATATGGATTGATTATATGATTTAGTTGCGTAAATATAGGCAAACTAAGCACAATCATTGGTGCAAATATCAGTCTGGCTCTTGGCCCTATTCGGCCGTACAGCGCGGCAATGCTGCAAAAATTACTAGTACTCAGTCAGCAGAACAGCTTTAAATTCACCCCGCAAAGTAGAATTTTATCTCCGAAGCAAGAGCTGATAACTCAAATTATTCCATATAGCCCCAGGATAGATATGACCACATCAGCAATACTGTGCATATTATATATGCACAGACCAACGGCAAGCCGTTATGCATCCGAAACGCAAAACACCTCAGCAGCGGCAAGCTATCATCAAGCCAAACAGATGTCTATATCGCAATTAACTAGCCTATCTAGATTTATCTTGAAGTATTGATGTAAAACACAAAGCTGCGCAGCCGTGCTGCTGTTCAGAACAAAGTCCAGGTCCATAGAATTACTGATAAATCGCAGCATGATTCACTAGACTTGCGATTTGAGTTCTGGGCTATACATCAAAATATAACCATCCGGATAACTATATCACGATACACCTACTTCTCTAGTTCTGTCTCCACAATCCAATGCCAATCCAAATACTCAGATTAGAATCTATAGCATTCAAAAAATATCCTGGTTTAGGAAGACTTATATGCAGCACAAAATAATCTGGCTGCTGATTTATTAGCAATGCTGGGACTTTCATCATTCATATAATCCATAAATATGCTGCCATGTTTTGTGCATTTATTTGCTTGCCCCAAAATTCTGCAAATTGCTTTTGGACAACATAAAAATCTGCAATACATCCCGAATTACTGAAAGATTCAGGATACATGCATATATCTGAGCTATAAGAGTCATGAGATCATAAGAAGATTCTATACATGCCTAATAATTTTTGGGCATTAGCGCTAATAATCTTGCAGCACGTGCTCAAAGCAGGATCAATCAGGCGAGCCAAGCTCGATGATTTATAATTATCTCTCCAACTTCAGACAAAATTCTCAAATGACCCAAAAGCATGGATATTAGCAAGCCCCAGCCTGGGTGCTGGTTTTGTCGTATATAATAGTAATTTAAATACTTAATAATTTTAGAATGGCGTCTTTAGGCAGAGTCACTGAGCTAATTTTGGGCGCTTAGCTAAAATTCGACCCATTTTTAAGTCACAAAAACTATTTTAGCATATATTTCTCGATCTGATTTTTGTCATAATAAACAATATACTAATGGAGATATGAATACTAGGCTGCCGGCCACTAATCAAAGCTATCAGCAAGCATCGCCTAAAAATAATTGCTAGCAAATAAATCATTTCTTATAATATTTGTAGGAACGTAGCATGCAATATGCCAATTATTCAGCATGAGATACAACTAAAAGGTGTATAAAGACCTAAACAAAATGTGCAGGCCAGGCCAATCAACAGATATAGCCGAATTGACATAAAGATCATCAGTGTATACTACCTACGCTATTCTTGTTCATTCCCTATCAGATGAAAAAGTGCCCATGCACAACGGCCAAGCAATATTTAGCTTTGCGATTTAATTCGCAGGATTAAAATGCTCATCAATAATGGCATAAGCACGAGCCTGGAAACTCCTCTATCAATGAAAATAATCAAGGATGCATACTGACGGTGGCTAGCCCTTTTTTAGCTATACCTACATAGAGCAGCCATCAACAACTGCCGACAAAGCTGCAGAGATTCCTTGCCTCCAACACATAGTATATTAGCACTGTGATTTTCCTGTCCAAAATACTGCCAGAAAATATATGCAAGGCATAAGTAAATAGTTTTTTGTCTCTCTAGCCCCAGCCGATGCACTAAGCATATCTATTTGATGGAATTTAGTAAATCTAACTAAATTGCTAATTTGTTAACAAAAGAATGGTTGCGGGGGCGGGATTCGAACCTGCGACCTTCAGGTTATGAGCCTGACGAGCTACCGGACTGCTCCACCCCGCACCAATTAGGACTTACTAATTCTCCTATATTTTTTGTGTCACTCTGAACAGCATCTTTCTTATCGGGTAAATTATTTAGCTGCTGTATGTAAGACTTAGCATCTTCTCGCATCTTACTAGCAAATAAGCCAGTTCCAGCGGGCACTAATCTGCCAACAATAACGTTTTCTTTCAGACCTCTAAGTTTGTCTATTTTGCCAGCAGTGGCGGCTTCTGTCAATACCTTGGTGGTTTCTTGGAAAGAAGCGGCAGATATAAAAGAGGTTGTTTGCAGACTTGCTTTGGTTATGCCCTGCAAAATAGGGTTTGCTTTTACTGTCCGTTTGCCCTCACGCTTAAGTTGCATATTAATAACCCGCAGCTCCTCCTGGCTAATCTGCTCACCAGCAAGCAAGGTGCAGTCACCTGGGTCTGTCACTTCAACCTTCTGCAGCATCTGCTTCAGCACAACTTCGATATGCTTATTATTTATATTCACCCCTTGCAACTTATAAACTCCCTGTATCTCAGTCAGCATATAATCAGCCAACGCCTCAACTCCAAGCACACGCAATATATCATGTGCATCAGGGTCTCCGTCCATCAATAAATCACCTCTTTTCACCAGGTCACCCTCATTAACAGTAATGTGCCTACCTCTAGGCACCATATATAAAACGGTCTTTTCGGGATCCTCGGTTGATCTAATCAGCAAACGCCTTTTGGATTTATAACTTCTACCAAACTCAACCTTGCCATCGATTTCACTTATAATCGAATGGTCTTTCGGGCAGCGCGCTTCAAACAATTCTGCAACACGGGGCAGACCACCGGTGATATCCTTGGTCTTGGTGGATTCTTTGGGGATGCGTGCCAGAATATCACCTGCTTTTACCTGCTGGCCATCTTGGAGAGCACTCAAAATAGCACCAACGGGCAGGAAATATCGAGCTTCGAGCCCATTCTCCAAAATAATCGGCTTGTCATCCTCATCAAGCAATACAAAGCGTGGATGCAAGTCAGCAATCCTGGTTTTTGTTCTCCAATCAACCACCACTCTACTTGCTATGCCAGTTTTGTCATCCACCACCTCACTCACTGAAATACCCTCTAGCAAATCTCGACATGCAACCCTGCCGTCAGCCCCCACGATAATTGGTACAGTGTGTAGATCCCAATCCGCCACTGTTTTTCCCTTGCTCACGTTATCACCATCCTGAACATATATCTTAGCCCCATAAGGAACCCTATAACGGGCTTTCTCTATTTTATTGATATCTAAGAAAATTATCTCGCATGAACGACTCATCAGAACATTCGCATCATCGCTATTTCTAGCAATATGGCCGTCTATAATCTTGACTGTGGAATCGATTGGGGCTTCGATATGAGATACATCAACTTTCCTGGTGGCCGCACCACCAATATGAAAAGTGCGCATTGTAAGCTGAGTTCCGGGCTCCCCGATAGATTGTGCCGCCATCACGCCAACTGCTTCACCGATAGCAACCAACATACCAGTAGCCAAATCACGTCCATAGCATTTTGCGCATATGCCGAATTCTGTTTTGCAAGTAATAACAGAACGCACTTTAACTACGTCAACACCTGCAGCTTCAACTTTGCATAGCTTATCCTCATCAATGAGCTCACCAGCAGCAATGATTAACTGATTAGTAACAGGATCGTGGATGTCAACTGCAGGCACTCTGCCTAAAATCAACTCTGCTAAATTATTCTCATTTTGACTATCAGCAGCAGCAGCGCGCATAATCAAACCATCAGAGGTAGCACAATCATGCTCAGTCACAACGCAATCCTGTGCCACATCAACCAAACGCCTGGTTAAATAACCCGAATTAGCAGTCTTTAACGCTGTATCAGACAGGCCTTTTCTTGCACCGTGAGTGGAGCTAAAATATTCAGATACAGTAAGGCCATCCTTAAAATTAGAGATAATGGGGGTTACTATAATTTCACCCGAAGGCTTAGACATCAGCCCCCTCATCCCCGCTAGCTGCTTAATCTGCGCAGGCGAACCTCTGGCCCCAGACTGTGCCATCATATAAATGGAATTCATCTTTGAGACTAGAGCGCCACTATCCTCATCTTCGTCCTCCTGCTTAATCTCACCAGAAATACATTTCATCATGTCAGTAGCAACTCTATCCGCACATCTAGACCAGGCATCGATTGTCTTATTATATTTTTCATGAGAAGTAATTAGCCCTTCTTGATATTGTATTTCAAATTCCTGCACTTCCTGCCCCGCCGCCTTCACATGCGACCCCTTAGTGGTAGGCACCACCATATCGTCCTTGCCAAAGGAAATGCCAGACTTGGTGGCATACTTGAAACCTAGGCGCATCAGCTGATCCGCAAATATAGCAGCTTCTTTTTGACCACAGCACCTATAAACAAAATCAACAATGTCAGTAATCTCTTTGACAGTTAGCAGCCGATTCACCAGATTAAAGTTTATGTCGGGATGCTCTGGAAAAATATTGTAAAATATAATGCGTCCCGGGGTAGTCTCATACCTTAGATTCTCATAGCTACCATCTGCGTTAGCCTTCCTAAGACGATATATAACAGACTGATGCATCCCAATTATCCCCGAATTTAATGCATGATAAACCTGTGCTATATTACCAAAAATTTTCTTCTTGTGATCACCAGGATTCTCAAGCGTTAAATAATAAATACCAAGCACAATATCCTTCGAAGGTACTATAACCGGCTTGCCATTGGCAGGGCTCAATATGTTGCTGGCAGATAGCATCAACACTCTTGCTTCAACTTGCGCCTCCAAAGACAAGGGAATATGAACCGCCATCTGATCTCCGTCAAAATCTGCATTAAAAGCAGCACAAACAAGAGGGTGAAGCCGGATTGCTTTATCTTCAATCAAAATTGGTTCAAATGCCTGGATACCGAGTCTATGCAGAGTTGGAGCACGGTTGAGCAACACCGGATGCTGATATGTCACCTCCTCCAAAATACCCCACACTTCCGGAGATCTCTCCTCAACCATACGCTTAGCGGCCTTGATGGTCGGTACAATGCCGTACATCTCAAGCTTGGCGTAAATAAAAGGCTTGAATAGCTCCAATGCCATCTTCTTCGGCAGGCCACACTGATGAAGCTTCAAATTAGGACCAGCAACAATCACAGAACGTGCTGAATAATCAACCCGCTTACCTAGAAGATTCTGGCGGAAGCGGCCCTGCTTGCCCTTCAGCATATCGCTCAATGACTTGTAGGGCCGCTTGTTGGAATTCCTAACCGCCTTGCTTCGTTTGCCGTTGTCAAAAAGAGTATCCACTGCCTCCTGCAGCATTCGTTTTTCATTGCGGATTATAATATCCGGCGCGCCAAGCTGCATCAAACGTCTCAAGCGGTTATTTCTATTAATCACACGGCGATATAACTCATTCAAATCAGAAGCCGCAAAACGTCCTCCATCCAGCATCACCAAAGGCCTAAGATCCGCACAGATCACTGGTATGGCAGTCATAATCATCCATTCTGGTTTGTTCCCCGAATTAATAAAATCTTCGGTAACTCTAAGCCTTCTGATAATCTTCTTGCGCTTCAACTCAGGAATGGACAGATCCAGCTGCGCACGTAGCTCCTGCTTCATCTTATGCAGATCAACCTCACGCAAAAGATGCTGTATAGCCTCTGCGCCAATCATTGCGGCAAATCCATCCTTCCCATACTCAAGCGTCGCTTTTGAATATCGAGCCTCTGTCAGCAGCTCCCCCTTCGAGAAAGGTGAAACTCCGGGATCGGTCACTATGTATGCTTCAAAATATAGTACGCTTTCCAGACTCTTCATAGGCATGTCAAGCAAAGACCCAATTCTAGATGGCAGGGATTTCAAAAACCAAACATGTGCAACAGGTGCAACAAGCTCAATATGACCCATTCTTTCCCGCCTAACTTTAGAAGTCGTGACCTCCACTCCACATTTTTCACAGACTATACCGCGGTATTTCATGCGTTTATAACGACCACAAGAACATTCATAATCCTTCACAGGACCAAATATTCGTGCACAAAATAAACCATCTTTTTCAGGCTTAAAACTGCGATAATTTATGGTCTCAGACTTTTTAATCTCCCCATAGGAGGTAGATCGGATTTTTTCGGGACTAGCAATGGTTATCTTAACAGCATCAAAAGATTGCACAGAAGATACGCCCTTTGCTAAATTCCTATAATAACTCATAATTCAAAACCAATTGTTACTGAGAAGTATTATCTGCACTAGAATCAGAGGTGATAAAACTGATGTCCAACCCAAGTGCACGTAACTCTTTTGCTATGACATTAAAAGACTCAGGCACACCACATTCTAAGCTGTTATCGCCCCTGACTATAGATTCATAAATCTTAACTCGACCCTCAATGTCATCGGACTTAACAGTTAGCATTTCTTGTAAGGTATAAGCAGCTCCATAAGCCTGTAAAGCCCAGCATTCCATTTCACCAAAGCGCTGCCCGCCAAAATGTGCCTTCCCGCCTAGCGGCTGTTGTGTAACTAGGCTATATGGCCCCACAGAACGCGCATGCATTTTGTTATCCACAAGATGGTGCAGCTTCAGCATATAAACATAGCCTATGGTAACCTTTCTATCGAATGCCTCGCCCGTCATACCATCGATCAAGGTACATTGAGTCACGCTATCTAAATCAGCAAGCTGCAGCATTTCTTCAATTCTCTTTTCCCCTGCACTTTCAAACACCGGCAAAGCTACAGGAACACCGCCGCCTAAGCTCTCAGCGAGCCTCTTTATGCCTTCGTCTTCCAGCGAGCTAACAACCCCAGGATTATCTTTGTATAAATCAGATAGCAGCTCTCTTAGCGCTTTTATTACTTGAGAATTACCATTATTAATCTCACTAAGCATATTCCGGATTTTTTTTCCTATGTTGACGCACGCCCAACCAAGATGAGCCTCTAATATCTGCCCAACGTTCATTCTCGAAGGAAGACCGAGCGGACTTACTATAACATCAACCGGAGTGCCATCTGGCAGATGCGGCATATCTTCTACAGGCACTATCCTAGAAACCACACCCTTATTGCCATGCCGGCCAGCCACCTTATCCCCAGAAGACAGCTTATGCTTGGACGCAACATATACCCTCACTACTTTCAGGGCGCCACTGGCCAGGTCATCGCCCGCGAAAAGCCTATCAATCCGCGCCTTTAATCTCTCATCAAGTCTCTTTTTCATGTTCTCGATATTCTCCTTCAAGGAGCAGATTTTCTGATTCACTTCCTCATCTTTCACCTTTAATTCCCAGAGCTGGCTATTGCTTATAGAATTAAGCAAATCTTCACTTATAACTTGGTTAACCTTGGTGCCGGCAGGTGCACTCACCAAAAAATTGCCAAGCAAATTTTCTTTTAGTTTTTTATAAACGTAATTCTCTATGATACTCAACTCATTATCGTGCACTTTTTTTAAAGCTGTAATTTCCTGTCTTTCAATGACAGTCGCTCTCTGATCTCGTTCAATTCCTCTTCTAGAAAAGATTTGAATGTCCACCACGGTCCCTGCCACATCCGGGGGAACGCACAAAGAAGAATCCCTCACATCATTTGCTTTCTCGCCAAATATTGCCTTCAGCAATTTTTCCTCAGGAGTTATGAAAGATTCACTTTTAGGGGTCACTTTGCCAACTAGTATGTCACCTGGCCTCACCTCGGCACCTATATGAACAATCCCCGCCTCATCAAGATGAATCAAGCCAGATTCGCTCACATTTGGTATGTCCCTGGTAATTTCTTCGGGGCCTAAACGGGTATCGCGCGCAATGCACTCGAATTCCTCTATATGCACAGAAGTAAATACATCTTTTCTTACTAGATCCTTCGAAATTATGATCGAATCTTCAAAATTATAGCCTTCCCAGGACATAACAGCCACCAAGACATTTCTGCCCAAAGCCAATTCCCCACCATGGGTGGCAAATCCATCCGCGATCACGCTGCCTTTGGCAATGCGCTCACCGACGCTCACCAAAGGCTTCTGGCTAATGCAAGTGTTATAGTTAGAACGCTGAAAACCTGCAAGTTCATACACATCAACCCCTAAATCGCCCTCCTCTTCGCTGTATACCATAATTCTGCTGCTATCAACCCAACTAACCACTCCTCCTCTTTTCGCTATGCATATTGCGCCTGAATCTTTGGCCACGGAAAACTCCATGCCCGTGCCCACAAAAGGACGCTCGGCACGGATGAGCGGCACCGCTTGTCTCTGCATGTTTGAGCCCATCAAGGCACGGTTTGCATCATTGTTTTCCAAATAAGGTATCAGAGAAGCAGCCACAGAAACAACCTGCTTGGGCGATACATCCACATAATGCACCTCCTTAGCATCCACTAAACAGAAATCACCATCCCTGCGACAATGTATCAAACCATCGCAAATCTTACCGTTTTTATCCAATTTTATGTTTGGCTGGGCTATATTATATTCACGCTCTTTCTCCGCAGATAAGAATTCTATCCTTTTAGTCACCACACCATCTTCAACCTTGTAATAAGGGGTTTCTATAAAACCATAAAGATTCACCCTAGCATAAAGCGCCAAACTATTAATCAGTCCAATATTCTGACCTTCAGGAGTCTCAATAGCGCAAATTTTTCCATAATGTGTTGGGTGGACATCGCGCACCTCAAAGCCCGCTCTCTCTCTGGTGAGGCCGCCAGGACCAAGTGCTGAAAGGCGACGCTTGTGTGTCACTTCAGAAAGAGGGTTGGTTTGGTCCATAAACTGACACAACTGCGAGGAATTAAAAAATTCCTTGCATGCAGATAGCAGCAGCTTGGGGTTGATCAGATCGCTGGGCATTGCCGAATCCAAATCAACAGTCGCTATTCTTTCAATTGCGGCTTTAACTAACCTAGACATGCCAAAACGAAACTGATTGGCCAGCAACTCACCGCACGCACGCACTCTTCTATTAGCGAGATGGTCGATGTCATCAACCGATCCATTGCTTTGCTTTATTGCTATTAGCTCACGCAAAGTCGCCAAAATATCCTCTGTCGTTAAGATTGACTTATTCAAATCAATAGACAAGCCTAGACGTGAATTCAGCTTAACACGCCCGACGTCACTAAGATCATAGCGCTCAGCATCAAAGAAAAAGCTCCTTAGCGATATCTCCGCTGTGTTTGCATTAGCAGGCTCTCCCGGGCGCATCACCTTATATATCTCCAGCAACGCATCTTCTTTGGAAGAATTTTTATCTAGGAGGATACTGTTAATAATGCAAGCCGCCGGGTCATTCCTTTCAACAGCAATCACCCGGATCTCCTGTATGCCAAAAGCCTCAATGCAAGCCATGGTCTTTTCAGTGATCTCTTCTGCAATACCAATAATCTTCTTGCTTGTGTCACTATCTACCAAAGTCTCCGCACTAAAAAAGCCCAAAATAGTCTCGGGCTTGACCACGCAGCGTTTCAGTCCCTTTGCAGCTACTCTATCCAGCAACTTATGAGTTAGCCTCAGTCCTTTTTTTATAACTATTTTGCCGGTATCAGCATCCACCAGATCATAGTCCAGCTTTTTATCTAAGAAATGTTCTTCGCAAAAATCTGTTACCCAGCCCTCATTTACTCTGCTAAAAGTCAGAGGCTTATAAAATAGATCAATAATCTCTTCAGTATTAAAGCCCAGAGCAAACAAAAGAGTGCTGACTAAAATTCTCTTCTTTCTGTCAATCCTAAAATATAGCAAATCCCTGGCATCAAACTCAAAGTCTAGCCAAGAACCTCGGTAAGGAATTATCCTCGCAAAATAGATAAACTTACCAGAACTATGCGTCTTTCCCTTGTCATGATCAAAAAATACCCCAGGAGAACGATGCAGCTGCGACACAACTACATGCTCAGCGCCATTGAGCACAAAAGAGCATTTCTCTGGGGTCATCGCAGGTATATCCCCTACATAAATCTCTTGCTCTTTTATGCTCCCTATTTCTCTTTGCGCAGGGTCTTTTTTTTGTTTTGCTTCATTATCATTCGCATCATCCTTCCAAACTATAATACGAAATGTTACATGTAATGGAATAGTATAGGTAATACCTCTTTTTATACACTCATAATAATCATACCTAGGGCCACCAAGCCTATAGTCGACAAATTCCAAAGTAGCAGAATGAGCATGGTCACTCACAGGAAAAATTGAGGAAAAAATCCCATATAAACTATGAACTGAAAAATCTTTTGCTGAAGAATATAAAAAAGACTGATATGAGACTTTTTGCACCTCCAACATACTCGGAAAATCTTGCGTGTCAACCGCTCTAGCGCCTATAGCGGCCCTTGGCGGCAGCGCAGGGCTTGTAGCAAAGCGCTTTACTGCGTTGTCAGTCATAAAGGCTCCTTTTTCTCTTACTGAAAACAAATATAAAGCGACATCTACTCAACTTTTACAGAAGCTCCCGCCTTTTCTAACTCTGCCTTCATCTTATCTGCCTCTTCTTTCTTGACCGCAGCTTTAATTAATTTAGGAGCAGACTCAACCAGCTCCTTAGCTTCCTGTAGCTTTAAAGCAAGGATGGTGCGAACAGCTTTAATTACAGCAATCTTATTGCCACCAACAGATTCCAGAGTGACATTAAACTCTGTTTTTTCCTCAGTTTTTTCTGCCGATTCCGAACCACTTGCAGCAGGAGGCGCAGCAGCCATCATGGCAGTAGAAACACCAAAAGCATCTTCAAGCTTTTTGGCTAAATCCGCCGCTTCGAGCAGAGTTAAAGATTTAATACGATCAAATGCTTTATCTACATTATCACTAGACATAAGAATCCCCCTAAATTTTTAAGAATTTGGTTTATTGCTATGAGCAGAGAGTAAAAAAGTTAATTCTTTGCTCGGACCTCGGATAGTATTGCTGAGCCTAGCTGCCGGTGTCCTTAAAAGAGTAATTATCTTGGCATGTAGCTCAGGCAAGGATGGTAAATTAGCTATACGGGCAACTTCTGTCTCTGCCAAATATTTTGAATTAAAACCCGCGCCTAATATAGAAAATTTTTTGTTATTCTTAGCAAA
Organism: Rickettsiales bacterium; assembly: GCA_014132315.1. Taxonomy (GTDB): domain Bacteria; phylum Pseudomonadota; class Alphaproteobacteria; order Rickettsiales; family BLZN01; genus BLZN01. The sequence goes on from BLZN01000179.1 coordinate 14,970, forward strand.
ATTGTTAACCACTTTGGCAGCACTAGTTATATCTGCAGAAAAAACTAAAGCGACTGCACCACACAATTTATCTTGCAGAAACTCAAAACTACCGCCTTCCGCAGCAATCCTCGCAAGAGTATTCTTCACAAAAAGTAAACTTGCGCTGTTTGCTCGTAATTCCCTGCGTAGCTCCGCTACATCAGTAGCATTTAGGCAACTATTCTGGATTAAGATCGCCACACTGCTACCCGCGAACATTTCTTCAAGCCGTTTTATATAGAGTTCCTTCTTGTCCTTAAACACAAAATCCTCACTGCAACAAATTACTATAATCCAGCCTATAAGAACGCCCCATGGTTGAGCTAACATAGACACTCTTTATATACTGCTTCTTAAAGTCACTAGGCTTAAGCTGCATAACCGCAGAAAGCAAGGCAGTCAAATTTTTTACTAAATTTTCTGCTGGAAAGCTAACATTGCCTAGTTTAGCATGGACAATACCAGATTTATCTGATCTAAACTGCACCTGCCCACCCTTAAAATTCTTTACAGATTGTGCGATATCTTCGCTAACTGTACCAGACTTAACGCTCGGCATTAAGCCTCTAGGACCTAGGACCTTAGCGATCTTGGCCAATCTGGGTAACGCGCTAGGCACACACAGACAAACGTCAAAATCTATCCGCCCGGACGAAACTTCGGATATTAGATCGTCAAGCCCCACAACATCAGCTCCGACGCTCTTAGCCTGCTTTGCATCATCCCCTTCTGCAAAAACCGCAATTTTTACTTTCTTTCCAGTTCCGCAAGGCAGCTGCGCCAAGCCTCTGACAGGGCTTGTTGAATCAGCTTCAGTCATAATGTCCACATCAACAGACTCAACGAACTTAGCAGATGCAGATTCTACAACAAGCTTTAAAGCTTCCTCCGGAGAATAATATTTTTTGCTTTCAGACATTATGTATAACCTTCAAATTCTAATCTACAACATCAATACCAATAGATCTTGCGGTTCCTATCAGCATCTTAAGAGCAGCCTCAACATCATAACAATTTAAATCATCCATCTTTTTTGTGGCTATCTCAACAAGATCCTTTCTAGATATTGTTTTTACAATCGTCTTACCCGGCTCACTGGAGCCTTTCTGTAAAGATATGGCCTGCAATATAAGCTTAGCTGCCGAAGGCTTTTTCACAACAAACTTAAAGGATTTGTCAGAGAAAACAACTAGCTTAACTTGCAGCTTCAAACTAGGATCCATCGATTTCGTCCTAGCATTAAAATCTTTGCAAAAATCCATTATATTAATCCCGCGCTGTCCAAGAGTAGAGCCCACAGGCGGGGCAGGAGTAGCCTTACCAGGCAACAAACGTAGTTTCACTCTACCAACTGCTTGTTTAGCCATAAAACAACCATAAATTAGTTACTATCTTCATCTTGCTTCTCCACCTCATCATCTCTAAGCTCAACTGGAGTAATGCGACCAAATATTGTAACTCCAACCTTGATCTTATTCTTTGCTTCATCAACTTCTTGCACCGTGCCAACAAAAGAGTCAAAAGGTCCTCCTATAACTTTCACGGCCTCACCCACAACATACCTTGGTGATCTTAGCTTGTTATCCTTAACAGCCTCCGCCTGTTTTAAAATATTCTCAACTTCCTGGTTTGATACAGATTGCGGACTATCAACTCCTAGAAATCCTATAACATTTTTGACTTGTCTAATATATGACCAGATCTCCCTATTCATGTCCATAAGGATCAATATATAGCCCGGAAATAAATTTCTCTGCTTCTTTTGCTTCTTACCTCTTTTTACTTCCGTGGCAACTTCAGAAGGGATTAAAAAATCTTCAAAGCAATGCTCGGCAGACTCAGCTGCGGCAAACCTTTTAATCGAATCCACTACTGCTTTCTCACGCCCTGCAACAACGCGCAATATATACCATTTAAATTCACTTTCCATTACCTAAAACCAAGCTTATTAGCTTAAAAGACAAAAAATCTGCTAATATAAAGAATAACATAAATAACACTAACATAATTAAAGTAGATGCTGTGTAACGCAAAACCTCTTCTCTCTTTGGACATTTTATTGCCCTAAGCTCCTTCCGAACTTCATCAACAAACTTTAACGCACCAAACATACATAATAACTTAAGCTACATTAATAATCAACAGGAGCGGCAGGAATCGAACCTACAACCTCTGGTTTTGGAGACCAGCGCTCTACCAATTGAGCTACGCTCCTCACTCCACGATTTTGCTCACGACGCCTGCGCCGACAGTTTTACCGCCCTCACG
>BLZN01000180.1 GCA_014132315.1 Rickettsiales bacterium
TCCTTATCCACAGTATTACGGAAATACTGCCAATAATCATAAGTGCCCAGGCGCGCCTCATCCAGCCAGACTGCCCCCTGCGCAGTTTTGCCCATCTTAGCACCAGAAGCAGTAACCACGAGCGGAGAAGTTAAGCCAAAAAGCGGCTCTAATTTGAGTCTTTGCCCCAGCTCAACCCCGCTTACAATGTTGCCCCACTGGTCTGAACCGCCAATCTGCAGCCGACATCCATAGCGCCTATATAGCTCCACAAAATCATAAGCCTGCATTACCATGTAATTAAATTCCAGGAAGCTCAGGTTCTGCTGACGATCCAGGCGCGTCTTAACGCTGTCAAAGCTGAGCATTTTATTCACCGAGAACAAACGGCCATATTCAGCCAAAAAATCTATATAATTGATTCCGCAGAGCCAATCAGCATTATTTACAATAACTGCATCACTCTGCCCCGAGCCAAATTTCAAAAATTTAGCCAATATATTCTCAATTGAAAGCATATTGCTCTTAATCTCTTCATCAGGAAGGATTTTCCTGGCTTCATCCTTGCCAGATGGATCACCGATCTTGGTGGTGCCCCCACCTAGCAAAACAATCGGTTTGTGCCCACAGCGCTGCAGGAGCCTGAGCAGCATTATCTGCACAAGACTGCCAACGTGCAGGCTAGACGCAGTGCAATCAAAGCCAATATATGCCGCTATTTTGGTCGCATTAGTCAGCTTATTCAGCTCCGAAATATCAGTGCACTGCTTCAGGTAACCCCGTTTCCCGATAGCTTCAAGCAACTCAGACTTATATTCCATACCTAAAAAGATTTTACTTAGAATAAAAAATATAGTATAAGACTATTAATATTATAAAACAGTCTCTGTTTTTATACTGTCTTTATCCGAATATACTAGGCCCAAAAAGCCACACCAATATTAATAAAACTGTTTGACGGATAAAATAATGCAAATGATTAACAAATATAATATAAAAAAACTTTTAATCTACTTAAGTCTTATACTCGCATTCTATCGCTGTCAAGATGCATCCGCGGCACAACCTTTTAATGATCTCAACAGCATAGACAACAATAATATAGCACAAACTATTTGCAAAGTTGTGCTACTATTCCGCGGCAAGGCTGGACATGGCATCGCTGCAGTTGCTGTTATATTCCTCGCAGTCAGCCTATTCATGGGCAAGATGTCCTGGGGTGTGGCGCTGGT
>BLZN01000181.1 GCA_014132315.1 Rickettsiales bacterium
GTCACTTGCAACAATTTATCGAGCTGCATGATCAGCTGGATAATGCTGGGGGAGATAAGTCAGCGGAGTACAAAAGGCTATTTAATCAGCTGCTCGAGCATGAGCACTGGGCAATCTTGAACGAGGAAAACGCAGAGCTAGCTGGGTATATAGTATGTAAAACAGATAATGAGTTGGATGAGTCAGTGCAATCAGCACAAGACTTTAGCTATATTTTGAGCAAGAAATCTCAGCCTTATGCCAGAGAAATATTCATTTCTTGGCTGGAATGGGCCTTTCTGAATTTAAAAATTGATCAGCTGACATGTGTATCAGATACATCAGATGAGCTGGAACACCTACATGGATCTGACCCTGCGCAAGGAGGCAAAAGCAGACATCACAAGGCAAAGCTCTATC
>BLZN01000182.1 GCA_014132315.1 Rickettsiales bacterium
GCAGCACTTTTACTCTCTCTTACAGGCGCTCCTCTAAGTAATTTCATACACTCATGCTGTTCCTCAAGGAGTTTGAGCCCCTTTTCGTTTATAAACTCCCTTATTTCTGCTAATTTTTCCTTTTGGACTTTTTGCGAATTCTCACTTGATCCTATGCGGTAAAGTTCCCCGGGATGTTTTTTGGCCACATGATACATAGCTGAAATGAACCAGCTACAGCTGGCTTTGGTAAAAGTATACTCTTTGTCGTCATATAGATCAGCTTTGCTATATGGCTTGTCCAAATAGGCAGATAAAAAATCACAAATGCCTTGTTCTACGTCATCATATTTTGTAGCGATTTCTGCTAGTAGCAGACTCGAGATGAAACAGGTGCCAGTGTTATTAAAAGGGTTTGCAAGGCTCTTAGCGTGCAAATTTGGTTTTATGACTCTTTCTGCTCTTTGGAAACTCTGTTCCCAGCCTGCACCTCGAAGCGCATTATTCATAGCCGTCATAGCACCATTGTAAATATGATCATAAGT
>BLZN01000183.1 GCA_014132315.1 Rickettsiales bacterium
AATTGGATTGATCCAGCAAGAGCTCAAGATATGGAGTATGGATAGTCTGCTCAAGCACAGTGCGCTCAAAAATGCCAAATATGCAAATTAAAAATCTGAATATGCAAAACTAAGTGGAGACAGACAGACGACGACGCTTCCGGTCGCGTCTTAACTGATTAGGATCAACTCGCCTCAACGAACGCAGTCGCTTCTTAAGGTAATTATCGATCAACTGAGTGAGCTCAGGCAAAAATCTTATAAAAAAAATGATCCGCTTCCGACATCACAGAATATTCTATTTTAGAGCTTTTTTGACCCCTTAATTTAGATACAAACTGGGCCACCAATTCCTCGCTCACCACGGTATCGCAACCCCCTTGTGCCACAAGCCCCGAAACAGGACAAGGGGACAGGAAAGAAAAATCCTGCGTCTCGACAGCAGGAGATGCAATGACAAACCCCTCAATCTCAGGGCGGCGCATCAAAAGCTGCATGGCCGCCCAGGCGCCAAAAGAAAAACCGGCAATCCAGAAGCTGGAGGATTCATTGTTCTTCAACTGCAGCCAATCTAGCGCAGCCGCAATATCTGCAAGCTCTTTGGCGCCCCTCTCAACATCCAACGGAGTTTCATCCCAGTTAAAATCCACATGCAGCGTAGAAAAACCATTTTTTACAAAAGCATAAAACATGTGGGAGGTTACCCTGTTGCTCAGTGCATTACCATGCTTCAGATTCGGCTGTAAAATCAGAGCACACGGCAAACTGGCATCTTGACCTGGGCTGAATCTGGCATTCATTTGGCCGGTATAGCCATTAAAAACGACCTTTTGTAGCATGTGAAATCACCAATAGAGAGTATATATTAAATTGAATTACCTAGTTGACAACTAGACTATTTTGTACTAACTTAGGTTAATTGAGTAGTATAAGTATAACAAAACTTTCCTTATTCGGCAACAGTAAATGGAAAAGGATTCATGCTGATAAACAACAAAACACGATATGCAATAACGGCGGTAATCGATATAGCAAAAAATAGTCAGGGTAAACTCCCTATTAGTTTAAGTAAGGTAGCCGATAGACAATGCATATCGCTGGGCTATCTGGAGCAAATTTTTGCTTTGCTAAAAAAAGCTGAAATAGTTAAGGCGGCTAAAGGGCCGGGAGGCGGATATACATTAATGAAGCATCCTGCGCAAATACCTTTGTTAGACATAATCAATGCCACCGAAGAGACCATAGAAATGACTAAATGCAAAGGCCAAAAAGACTGCATCAATGGCGAAAAATGCATAACTCATGATGTATGGCAAAACCTTAATTCACATATTATGATGTACTTTAAGCAAATTTCTTTGGTAGACGTAATTCAAAATAGAATACCATCTGAGATTAATTAGATATTTGTCAAACATAGCCATGAGCACAATTTATTTTGACTACAATGCAACAACTCCTGCACATGAGGCGGCAAGATTGTATACGTCTGAGGCAATGAAGGAGCCGCATAATGCTTCTGCATTGCATCCCCAAGGGCAGAGAGCAAGGCAAATTCTGGAAGACGCAAGAGAAATAATTAAAAAATCAATTAATGCTCCCCAAGACTCTCAGGTAATCTTTGCTGCATCAGGCACAGAGGCCAATAATTTAGTCATAAGAAGCCAATATAGCCAGCAAAAATGTATCATCTCGGCAATTGAGCATAAATCAATATTAAATTCCGCACATAACCCAACGATCATCCCTGTAAACAAACAAGGATTAATCAATCTTGATGAGTTGCGAAAAGAATTAGAAGTACCAGAAAAAACAGGGGATGCACCTATATTGGTCTCCATAATGCTTGCAAACAATGAAACGGGGGTTATTCAGCCGATTAAAGAAGTAGCCAGAACAGTGCATGAATATGGCTG
>BLZN01000184.1 GCA_014132315.1 Rickettsiales bacterium
GTATATAATATGTATATTATAGAAAGTTTTTTAGAGGCATTTTCTGCCGAAAAATCTGCATCAAAAAATACGCTAGAGAGCTACCGCAGGGACCTCAAAGGACTCGGTGGTTTTTGTGATTTAATTTCTGCTGCCACTGAAGATCTACACAGATATTTATATCAGCTTACCGACCAGGAATATTCTCAGAGCTCTATAGCACGCAAAATCTCGGTTTTTAGGCAATTCTATAAATTTTTATTGAGCGAGGGCATAGTGCAGCATAATCCCGCTATGCTGCTTGTCACTCCACAGCAGCCCAAAGCCTTGCCGCGTCCTCTGAGCAAGCAAGAAGTTAAAAAATTATTGGATTATGCTGGAAGCATGCCTGATCCCAAAAACATAAGGCTGAGTGCAATGCTAGAGATGCTCTATGCTTCTGGCATGCGTATTTCTGAGCTGCTGAGCATTAAGATGCATGACCTGCCACCTTTGAACAACAAGCTGCAATATGCTAGGTTTTTGGTGTGCGGCAAGGGCAGCAAAGAGCGAATGATTTGTCTAAATAATAAGGCAATAATTAAATTGATTGAATATATCAAAATTCGTGAAGTTTTTTGCAAGCACGATTCTATTTGGTTGTTTCCGGGCAGCAGCAGCTATGTTAGGGATTCTGCTGTGACAAGGCAGAGGGTGGGGCAGATGCTCAAAAATCTAGCTAAAGAAGCCGGGGTTGATTCCTTGAAAGTTTCGCCGCATGTTCTGCGCCATTCTTTTGCAACGCATTTGCTCGAAAATGATGCAGATATCAGAGTGGTGCAGGAGCTGCTGGGCCATTCCAGCATCTCAACCACACAGGTATATACGAAAATTTCGTCTCGCCTCTTGCATGATGTATTAATAAAAAAGCATCCTTTAAGCAATTCTAGAAAAGATTTTAAC
>BLZN01000185.1 GCA_014132315.1 Rickettsiales bacterium
AAAACCTCGTGGACTGCCTGATGATCTGTATATTAGCCTAACCTCAACGTGCTTGGACTGAGGAGGTTGTGCTTTCGGGGCTAATTTTGGAGCTCTCTCCTTCTTTGGTGAATTTAGTAGAAGGAGTGTCACTACTGAGTTCCGTGCCCTGATTTTTTTGCTTCTCCGCTTCTAATTGCTTCCTGCATGCCCTCTCTATTGTCTGATCAAGATGCAACCCGAGACGTTCTAAAAATTTATCTAGGGAAAGGTTTTTATCCTCCTCAGGTGTCTGTGCGACTTTTTCTAAAAGGTTCTCAATTGTGAATGTTCTATCATTTGGTGCTACATATTTTTTAAAATCATCCGTGAGATTCACTGCAACCTCCCTGCGCATTACGACTTCGTCTTCCACCGCTTCATCCTCCTTACTAAGCATGGCATTATCTGCAAGTCTTATCTCTTTATATTTCTTGAGCTTCCATGCATCCTTCTCACCAAAAATGATTCCTTCAAGTGCGCTCATCAGCTGGTAACATTTTTGATGTATTAAAGTATCGAGCTTGTTTGAAAGCTTAGCTTCAAAAGAATGTTTCCAAAAGAGATTGCCAAACGGCCAACCAAATAAAATCCAATTACAGATAGCACGGATAATGGGTATCTTCCTTATAAAA
>BLZN01000186.1 GCA_014132315.1 Rickettsiales bacterium
GCCATGCATAATTATTGTTTTTGGGAAGCTAGAGAAATCGATCCGGTCACAAGAAAAATCCCCCAGCTCTTTTAGCCAGTCTATCCAGCTTGAAATATTTGCCAGATCCATTTGCGCCATGGTTAAATTTTTGCTCAGCTTAGCAAAGCTCATAAGTGCCTGATTCGGCGATGCCCCCAGTTTTATTTTAAAACATTTAAAGGCGGCTTCGCTTATGCCATAATGATATCTTTCTGATGATATAAACTGAAAGGGTGGGGCGACCAGCACTAGGAGCCTCGGTCTGAGTATATTTTCAGATGTCAGTCTCATTGCGATTTGTGCCCCTAAGCTCCACCCAATTAATGCGCCGCATTTTTGTTTTTTTATTTTGCGGCTGAATTCTTGATAGTTGGAGGATCTGCGGTAGAATAAAAATTGGCTGTTAGGCAGAGTGGGTGATTTAAGCTTTTCCGCCCAACCGCCCAAAACATAATTCTTATCCATATTTTATAACTATGAAAACTTTTTTTGTGACCGCGACAGGCACTGACATAGGCAAGACGTTTATTACCTGTGCCATGTGCAGACATTATATTAGCAAGGGCCTCAAAGTACAAGCTATTAAGCCGATTATCAGTGGGTGGAGTGGGGGATGCAGTGACACCCATCTTTTGCTTGAAAGCTCTGGTCTTTCTGCCACGCAGCAGAATATTGATGCTATTTCTCCTTGGCGTTTTAGCAAGCCTTTATCGCCTAATGTAGCTGCTAGGGCCGAGGGTAAAGTTATAGATTTTGATTCAGTTGTTGATTTCTGCAAAAGCACTCTTTTTGCAAGCAAGGCGGATTATTTTTTTGTGGAAGGCGCCGGGGGCATAATGAGTCCTATAACTGATCACAAAACATGTCTCGATCTTGCTTTGGCGCTTGATTTGCCTTTAGTGCTGATCACAGGTACTTATCTTGGCGCGATCAGTCACAGCTTGACTGCTGTACAGTCTGCCGTGTTTAGCGATGTTTCAGTGCGCTGCCTGGTTGTCAACGAGTCTGTGGGCAGCAATATGGAGGTTGAGGATGTCGTCAGCACACTCAAGAATTTCTTAGATATGCCAATTTATAAAATTTTTCGTGGAAGATGGTCCTTCTTTGATCTTTAATACTTTTTTAATAATTATCTACTATCATTTACCAATCCTCCTTTAGAAATAAATAAAACTATATTTTCAGAAAATATAGTTTTATTTATTCTCTTTCTAGTCTGCTTAGAAGGCCAGCTTAGTTCCTACTAATAGCACAGAGCCGCTATTGGTATCCGGCATTTTGTTGCCTGTATCAGCCGGATCAACTGTTATATCGTCTGTATTGAAGAAGCTGGCCTCTACAAAGGGCGTGAGTCCTTTTGAAGTTCTATATTCGGCACTAAGCACCAAATTGCTAAGCCCCGCTACACCTCCATATTCATCTTCTTGTG
>BLZN01000187.1 GCA_014132315.1 Rickettsiales bacterium
CCTTCTGTTTCGCAGATAATTGTTCCCTTAGTTGCACGTTTTACTTCTTTAGGGTTGCTGATGGTATGAAATAATGCAGTATCTCCAATATCGCCTAAGATGTTGTCACAATCAATTTTTGTAGCAGAAAATATCAGACGTACTGCCTGATCTTCTGAGGTTTTTACAGGATATGCTTTTTTGTATTCAACATCACTCTGACGCTGCGCTCTTTTGCTCTTTAATTTTTAACTTCTCAATTTAGAGAACAACTCGAATCCTGCGAGGCAAGTGGAGAATACGAATTTGAAATCGTCACCGACGGATCCGCAACCTACATTGAGCTACCCGTAACTCAATCTACTCCGCCCGCTATACCCCACCGAGACGTATCATATGCAATGTCAAACACACTTTCTGAAGAATCCCTGCCTGGTAATCGCCAATCTTCAGAAAATATTTCACAAATCTCTTGACATCTATATTTTACCCCTATATTATGTTATAAGTGGAGAGATTAAATATTCTCCCCTGGCATTTATTGTTGGCGATGCGGGGCAGAGTTTTATTGCGAATTCATGACGCACACCTTTTACTCCGCCTCGCTTTTTCAGCAGCTCGCCTCTGCTTTTATCACCCCTTGACATCTCCCTCTATATCTGCTAACATATGAGTCTGGCTGCTAAATCTTGGTTATTTTGCACTTGCGACGAGATAATGTCTAAAAAAGAACTGCCTGAGATTAGCTCTACTTTATTTGAAGAAACAATGGCAAATATTCATCTGCCTCCCTCTCACATGACCCATGTTGTATCTGCTACAGTAGAGGATAAAAAAAGGATGTCACGACCCACATCAGATAGAATATATTAATAAAAAATAAATATTAATTAATAAAATAATAAAAAAATGTCTAAAAAACCTCCTACCTATTTTTGCCATGCGGACCTGAGTACTGGATTAGAACCCGATGAAATTATTTTTTCGAATCTAGCGGGCGATGGCCCTCAATCAGGTATAACTTTTGCTCATCAGGACTTGCAAGATCTTGATAGTCTACCTGGATACAAAACAACGTATAAATATTATCTCTCATTACCGCCTGCTGAAAGAGCGGCAGGATTTGATGCCTCTCAAGCATCTGCCGCACCATCCGAATCATCGCAAGCATCCGGAGGTACCCTAGTAGAGTGCCCCTGTGCTCAACAATGTTACTTCAAATGCTCAAAGATCAGATAATCTACCCGCCTGCCCACCTAAAAAAACACCCTTATCTTCTCAATCGTGCTCCCTGATAACCTATAACACACCCCTGGCTCGAGGTTTACCGCGCCCTCGAGCGCTCTGCTGCCCATCTCATTACCCATAAAGCTCGCATCCAGTCTACTACATGCGAACAAGAAAACCTCGCCGCATTGGCCCCTAAAAGTAGGGTTTATCTGCTGCCCCTGCTGCGTTATCGCAATAACTCCATCAGCATGACTCAGCTCACCCATTAATTGAATCTCCATTGGATAACCTTGAAGGTGCTCACAGATCTTTCTAGCAAATTTATTTACGATCTCTCTACATATAACAGCTGCTTGAGCAGAAGGTTCT
>BLZN01000188.1 GCA_014132315.1 Rickettsiales bacterium
GGCAATTGAGAAAGGAAGGCTTAGGCCAGCGTAGCCTAAATATAAAATCGGGGGATGCAGAGCCAGGCCAATGTCCTGCAGCAGCGGATTCAGGCCCAGTCCGTCAGCAGGGCTTGGAAATATGCGTATGAAGGGATTGGAGCTGAAAACAATGAAGGATAAAAACCCCGCACATAAAAGCGACTGTACCATGAGTACCCTATCTTTGCTGATTGCTTCATCTCTGCTGGCCGTGTTGCAGAAGAGCATGAAAAAGAAGCTGTAGCAGCTCAGCACCCACGCCCACAAAAGCATAGAGCCTTCGTGGCTGGCCCAGCTCCCGGTGATTTTATATATCAAGGGTTTGCTGCTGTGCGAATTTTCATAAACATTAAGCACCGAAAAATCATCTGTTATATGGG
>BLZN01000189.1 GCA_014132315.1 Rickettsiales bacterium
ATGAGAATTAGTAAGTAGTTCATCATCCATTGATCTGTGGTATTTTTTGACCTCAGCCTCTATTGCTGCACAAAAAATCCATTCATTTTTGAGTTTTCTTGCAAGAGCAAATTTATGATTTTCGCCATGTTTGTCTATCAGCTCTCTTATTTCAGCTTCTGCAGCCTCAATTTGCTCTAACCATTCCTTTTTTATGCTTTCTGATGTAGTGAATCCCTGGAGTCCTATTGTTACTGCCCTTTTAAGATTTTTGATATGTATAAGGGCTTGTCTTAATGTTACTGCGGGACTTGCTGACATAATATTTTTTTTTAAATTAGCTAATTATTAATTATGTTATACATTTAGCAATTCTGCAACTTATATTTGCTCAGGCTGCAGCATTTCACAGAGATTTTTGCAAAAACGATTAAAGTAGAATAAGCTGTAAGACAGGATGGGTAAAATTATAAATAATTCAGTGAAACCTGAAATTTTATATGAGTTAGATAATCTGCTCAGAATAGATGAAGAATTCGTGAAATACCTGGCAGATAAGGATAGTTTGCTTGCAAAAAATTTCCTGGCAGCACGACAGAAAGAGAGCAAAAATGAATCAGCGTTGCTGCTGGAGCTTGCTCCATATTGCGAAGAATTCATTGCGGTGCTATTTGGCATCGAGCAGGAAATTAGCAGAATGTCTGAATTGCATCAAGAATTTGTTGATTTTTATAATTGCAAAAGAAATTTCGTGCAGCGATATGCATTGAAGAAATATGCAGGTAAAATTGTAGAC
>BLZN01000190.1 GCA_014132315.1 Rickettsiales bacterium
ATATATATGCAGGCAATAAATTAACAGTTAGCCCACACCACTCATACACCACTTGAGTAGACTCATGGTAGTAATTTTGGGCATTCAACAGTAATTGCTTAATTTCTCCAATTAACTTTGCCGTTTCTTTGCTATAGTCCGTTTCAAACTGCGTTAAATTCTTAATTGTTTCCTCAAGTGTACCCCAAGGAATCACCTGGTCCAATACTTTATTATAAAGCTCTAGTGCTTTATCTGCCGTCTGGATTCCCTCTCTCACGAGCTCAAATCCAGTTTTAAGATCAACCATAATAACACCCTTTTTTTAATAATGAAAAAATACTATAATTGTACACACACTCTATTACTAGAGTAAATAAGCAAGGTATAATATGCTTATTAAGCATATACCTAAATATATTGAATTAATCAATACAAAAAAATAATTTTTGCGCCTAGCTAAAATAC
>BLZN01000191.1 GCA_014132315.1 Rickettsiales bacterium
ACATGAATGCCCCTCATTGAGCCGCAATTAAAAATTATTTTCTCGGGCAAAGGCACTCCTGCGAGTTTATAAGCCGTAAGCAACCCTTTAAGGCACTCAGTAAAGGCTTCTGAATTGTTGATTTTATTTGGACTACAATTCATGCAAGGGAGATAGAGAATTTTGTGCTGTGTTATTGCAGGAAAATCCAAATCTAATACAGAATCACGATACAGTGGAACATCTTGACTGCGTATCCAATGCCTTGCGCCACTAGGGTTAAAAGGGCTAAAACCATATACTTCAGGATTTTGCGTTAGATCTCTCATAATACAGTCCTGCATCATGGTCATTGTGCTATGATTAGGTGCAAAACCGGCGGAGTCTTGTGCGTTGGTCATTGCCGTCCAATTTCCATGTAAGGTAAAAAATTTTTTGCTCGTTCTTCTATTATGCACAATCCGGTGTATAAGTGCGGCTATAGAGTATTCCTTAAAATCTGCTGCTTTTATATCATCTGGCATTGTTTCCTCCAAAAAA
>BLZN01000192.1 GCA_014132315.1 Rickettsiales bacterium
ACATGAATGCCCCTCATTGAGCCGCAATTAAAAATTATTTTCTCGGGCAAAGGCAGATTGCGGTGTTTATAAGCCATAAACAACCCTTTAAGGTTACTACCAAAGGCTTTTGAATTAGTTGTAAGGCTCCCTGGAGTAGCAAGCTCCAGGCAAGGGAGAGAGAGAATTTTGCACTGTTTCATTTCATCATAAGAAGGCATTTTTGTAGTGCCCTCCTCAGGCGCTGGCTGTGCTTCACATGCATTCCACCGGGCTCCGCTATCATATACAAGAGCTTTAAAACAATATACTTCAGGATTTTGCGTTAGATCTCTCAGAATAAGTTCCTGAAGGATGCTCATTTTTATTTGGTCAAGTGTAAAAACGTTGTCTACTCTCAGCAAATCTCCATCATGATAGGTAAAAGATCCTGTGCCCTTTTTTGCACTAGCAATAAGCTTGCATAAAATCTTGGCTATATTGTAGGCTTTAGCATATCTCTCTTGAGCTTCTAAATTTATATCATCTGGCATTGTTTCCTCCAAAAAATTGTTAATAAGTTTATCAATAAGAATTTAATTATGCTTTAAAAGTTTCTAAATACTGTCTGCCTCTGCCAGCTTGCAATATTCTAGTCAATATCTCAGTTAGCCGCCAAAAAGCCTCACCAAAATAGGCAGCCTCGGACAACCTGGTGTCACTATCAGGATTATGCATATCAATCAATAAGTTGTCCAAAATCAAGCAGTCCGGAGGATATTAATCAACAAAAACCTCGTGGACTGCCTGA
>BLZN01000193.1 GCA_014132315.1 Rickettsiales bacterium
GTGTTATGTCTATATCTTTAAGCACTGGTCCGCTGGATTGTTCTTCAAGCACAACCTTCGGTTTGTTTGAGCCGGTGTCTATTTTTAGCCTAACGAGATGAACTTCACCTGACGATATTGATACGGCAACCAAGATGGCATCATCAGAAACTTTTACTATATTGCTGACGCCTTCAACATCAGCAATATTTGAGCCCAAAGAAATAAAAGTGGTATGACCTGATGAAGCGCCACTTGACGGAATAACACAGCAGCTGAGGTAATTTCTATGGTTAGGGTCGGCCGCCTTATTAACGCTGACTAAGAAATCATGGTCCGACCCACCAACAGAAACAATAGATTCAGATCGCTCCAATTCTTCAAAACCACAAGAGCTTACAGATCTTTTCGCTCTCATCGCTCTTGTTTTGTCGTCTTTTTGTAAATTAACACCATCTTCATTTTTCTCTGGCTCTAGAAATATATTAGCTCCTGGCGCAGGAGGTTGCACCCAATTTGGAGGAGTAGGCAATGTTAAGATGGCAATATCATCCATCCTATTGCCATCTAGATTACCTAAATTGCGCGAGTTCAAATTGTGCAAATTCCGCGTTGTCGCCGGTACAGCAAGAGCACGTTGCGTTGCAGCAAACCACAGCAATATAATATTAATAAT
>BLZN01000194.1 GCA_014132315.1 Rickettsiales bacterium
TTCACCGGCAGGATGATGGAAGGTAGGCGCTATTCAGACGGCCTGCACCAGGCAATCGAGGCAAAAGAAAATGTCCCAATCCAGAAAGAAAATCAAACTTTGGCGTCAATTACTTTCCAGAATTATTTTCGTATGTATCCCAAGCTAGCGGGCATGACCGGCACAGCAGCCACTGAATCAACTGAGTTCCTTGAGATATATAATCTGCCGGTAGTGCAAATTCCCACTAATCTTCCAGTCAAAAGAAGCGACCACGATGATGAGATATATCGCACTGAGAAAGAAAAATACGAGGCAATAATTGAGCTGATAAAAACATGCCACAACAAAAAACAACCAGTGCTGGTGGGTACGATAAGTATAGAAAATTCTGAGAAGCTCTCCAAAATGCTCAAGCAAGAAAAATTACCATGCAAGATCTTGAATGCACGCTATCACGAGCAGGAGGCCCATATTATAGCTCAGGCAGGACGCTCCGGCGCCATCACAATTGCCACCAACATGGCAGGACGCGGAACTGACATACAGTTGGGGGGC
>BLZN01000195.1 GCA_014132315.1 Rickettsiales bacterium
CCTTAACTAGCCCCTCTTGCTCGCCAATTGCCAGCGCCTTACCGCTTGCTGCGTAAGCAAACCTACCCAACTTAATCTTGCAGCCTTTTTCAAGCGCCAGACTTTCAGTCAGACCAACGCTCGCGATCTGCGGGTAACAATAAGTGCAGCCCGGTATCGCAGTCTTATCGATCGCGGAGTGTTTGCCAGCGATATTTTCCACGCATGCAATCCCCTCATGGCTAGCCTTATGCGCCAGCCAGGGCGGCCCAGCAACGTCGCCAATCGCATAAATACCTGCTATATTAGTTTCCATCTTGTCATTAGTGATTATCTGGCTTCCTTTGGTATGTACGCCTAGTTCCTGGAGCCCCAGATTTTCAATATTGCCTATCACGCCTATCGCCAATATAATCTTATCCA
>BLZN01000196.1 GCA_014132315.1 Rickettsiales bacterium
ATAGGTGTTATTTTTCTGGGACTGTCTAGTAATAAAATAGCGATGCAATATCAGTAAAGCTTACTGACTACAATACTTATAACATAATCAAGCAGGCCGCTGTAAGCAAAATTATTGTGATGAAGTTATTTGTATATTCCTGTTCCTCAGGATATTTAACTATCAAGCTCAAAGCTATAGATCAGAGCCCATCATAACCTCTTCGCCAAAGCAGCCTGGACATGCCTTGCCTTGCCCGGGATCTCGAGCATTAAGGGCTCTTAATACTCTGATTCCTCTTATGCCAGCCCTGCGGGCCTGCAGCATGTCGCCATCACTGTCGCCGTAATATATCTTAATATTATGCCTTGTTATATGCTCTGATTTATATTGTCCAAAATCTTCGGCTCCCATAACAGCAACGAAAATTACCGGATTCATTTTTTCTATTCCAAATTCTTTCTGTAAAATCTCAGTGACATTTTCTTTTGGGGTGCTTGGGCGTGCAGTGATGAAGAAAATATTGTCACCTCTATCCTGGTGCATCCTTATCAGTGCCTTGGCAGATAGTTTAGGTAAGTTATATTTATCAGCCACTGTGTTTCTGAATTTCCAGTATTCTAAGCTATCGTGACATTTTTTATAATCTTCTGGGCAATGGGTGCTAATATAATAAA
>BLZN01000197.1 GCA_014132315.1 Rickettsiales bacterium
TAGAGGAGTAAATTTTCGGGCGACTAAATTAATATCTGATAAAGTAAAACTCAAGTTTGCCTCCCAGAAATCAACGCTGATTTTTCTTCCATTTCTATAGTGCGTTGCCTTAAAAATTACCTTTGCTTCCTCTGGGATTAGCTGCTTGTTATTATATATCGAAATTGACTGGATATCAATTAATCTCTTAGTGTGCATTTGATATTTTAACACAGGGCTTTCCGGGTTGCTGATGCTCAAATGACTTTGGAACTGCTTATAGACTTTTCTGGAAGATTGATTTTGAACATATTTAGCCATCTCTTCCACATTTTTTATATTAAAAGATTGATAATTCTCTATATATTTGCTTATCAGATATTTTGCAACTGATATCTGGGGGCTTTCTTGCTTTTTTGAGTTCAGATGTCTAATCCGCGTAATTTCATCAGCGCTATTTTCCACATATTTTATAAAAGGCACCCTATGAGATATAGAGGGTAAGCTCAGTATTTTCATATTCACTATTGCTAAATTAACCAAAATTATTACAGATACTGCGATAAAAACCGAACGTTCCGCAACATATGAAAGATACTGACTTTCATACCAGTTCATTGCTTGCTCAAAATATTCGCCAGATTCTACTGATTTTTTTATGTCCATGGACTAAACTTTTATAATTCAGAATTGCTATCTATTCCTATCTATTCATTTTTTCTTAACAAATCTTTATCATGGGTTTATTTGCAAAATAATAATGATTGCTATATTCTACAGCTTAAAAAAATATATTTATTTATGAGGGTATCACAAAAGAAAACTTTTTTGTTCTTCTTTTTGGCTGGTAGCCTGGCGATCGCAAGCGCTTATACAGCAGAGTTTATTTTTAAACTAGTGCCCTGTCGGCTATGCCTATACGAAAGAATCCCATATTTTGTTATTATATTAGCCAGCCTGATAGGAATGGTCACATGTGCTCGTTTTATGCGATATTTGTGCCTGCTGGCGCTGCTGGTAAATGCCGGTTTGTCTCTTTATCATACAGCTGTTGAGTTTGGTTGGGCTGAAGACAGATGCAGCGCCAACATCAATACTAATGTCAGCAGCATTGATGAGGTATTGGCCGATCTATCTGGACAATTCATCCCTTCTTGTGGCACGCCAGAATTCGTCTTTTTAGGCATATCAATGGCAGGATGGAACTTTTTATACTGCTTGTTTCTATTTTTAGTGGGAATCTTAATATTCAAAGATGAAAAAAAATCTGCCTGGTGACCTAAGTCAAGAAAAGATAATCGAGCGCGCAATCCGAGTGAACCACGCAGGTGAATACGGGGCAAAATATATCTATAAAGGCCAGATCGCGATATTAAAAAACAGTAGCCTGAACGGCGAACTGCAACATATGCTGGAGCAAGAATGTCGGCATTTAGAATTTTTCAACAAGCAAATTAATAAGTATAAGGTTCGGCCTTCTTTCCTGCTGCCGCTTTGGCGCGTCGCGGGTTATGCTCTGGGAGCAGGGACTGCACTTATGGGCAAAAGATATGCCATGACTTGCACCGCTGCAGTTGAGGATGTGATAGATGATCACTACAATGCGCAGCTTGGGTTTTTGCCTGAATCTGCACTGAAAGAGGGCATCGCAAAAATAAGAGAGGAAGAAATTGAACATCAGAATACTGCAACCGATTACATAGGCAAAAGAAAATTTATGGACAGATTGCTAGAGTCCGCGATCAAACGAGGCTGCAAATTAGCCATATTAGTGGCACAAAAGTTGTAAAGTTATAATTTTAAGGATTAAGATGAGTGAAAATTTTGATTTGTTAATAATAGGCGGAGGCCCAGGAGGATATGTAGCCGCTATCCGAGCTAGCCAGCTGGGGATGAAAGTAGCCCTAGCGGAAAAAGAACAGCTCGGGGGAATCTGCCTGAACTGGGGATGCATACCCACTAAAGCATTGCTGAAAATCTCTGAACTATATCGCTCCATCCAGGAGGCAGAGAAATTTGGCATAAAAATACAGGGGGCTAGATTTGATCTAGATGCTGTGGTAGCAAATTCCAGAGAAGTGGTAAAAAAATTA
>BLZN01000198.1 GCA_014132315.1 Rickettsiales bacterium
CGCTGATATTTACCGCTCTTAACGCTTCCATTGCAAGCTCCTTGGCTTTTTGCCGGCCCATCTCATTGTTCTGCAATATGCCGAAAACAACATTTTCCCACACTGTGACGCTGTCGAATAAAGCATTGCCTTGAAACAGCACACCAAAATTGCTGATCAGCTTATACTTGCTGCTTTCTGACATTGCGGTTATGTTGTGGCTTTCTATTTGGACCTGTCCTCTGTCCGGCCTACGCAGACCAATGATGCTTTTGAGCAGAACCGATTTGCCGCTGCCAGATCCGCCTAAAATCACTAATGATTCTCCCTGCATAACCTCTAAATCGATACCGCACAGAACTTTGCGTCCTTTGAAAGATTTATGCAAATCGCTTATGGATATTATGGCGTTCATAGATCAGTGAAAAATAAGGCAGTTAAAATATAATTTATTATTAGTATCAGCATGGAAGAAAAAGCAACGGTTTTGGTTGTGGCCAGGCCTACCCCATGCGCACCTCGCTTGCAATTATAGCCAAAGTAGCATCCTAGCAGGGTGATAATAAAACCAAATACACCTGCTTTAACCAATCCAGATCACTAAAAGGGCGATAAAGGAGCTAGG
>BLZN01000199.1 GCA_014132315.1 Rickettsiales bacterium
GAGAGGTTGTGAGAACTAATATGGTTCGCAGAGCCTTTGAAGCTATAGCGCCGGGGATAAAAACTAAGCTGATTGTTGTGTCTGATGACATGGACGGCCTGCGCAAGATACCAGAAAATCTTCCTAATCAGGATATGCTTAAACAACATCTAGGAAAACCTCTGGTTGCAATTCCTGATCCTTTCGACACTCACAGCAGCTATGGGAAGCATATGAATGAGGTGCTGAGATCATTTTTAGACAAATTTGAATTTGAATATGAGCTCGTCAGTGCTGCTGAGTGTTATAGATCTGGCAGATATGATCAGCATCTGCGCAAGCTCCTGGAAAATTATGATGAAGTGATGCGGATAATATTGCCCACCCTAAGAGAAGAAAGACGCAAAACTTATAGCCCCTTTCTGCCGATCTGCAAAAAAAGCGGCGTAGTGCTGCAGGCAGCCGTGTTAGAACGGGACAGCAAAAATGGCACAATAACTTATAGGGATAATGAAGGCGAGCTGGTTAAAACTAGCGTAACTAGCAGCAGCTGTAAGTTGCAATGGAGGCCAGACTGGGGGATGCGCTGGGCGGCACTTGAAGTAGATTATGAGATGTACGGCAAGGACCTTATACCTTCAGCTGAAATCTCTG